>NZ_JAGGDM010000017.1:0-126955 GCF_017653625.1 Alteromonas sp. K632G | reverse complement strand
TTTTACTTTTGGCGAAGCAAATTATAACTCTTTACCATGCTGCTCAAAAACCAATCACGAAAGATCAACACGCCTTAGTAACCCTATAGCGAAACGCTTCGGGCGAATAGGCGGCAAGATGGAAGCTACCTTAAAAGTAAACCATGTAGCTCTGCGCGCGAAATACCCTGAAAAAGCACCAGCCTATTCAGTGGTTATCGGTCAAATACATGCCAGTAAATGGGAGAAAAAGGTAAAAGGTTTTGGATGGGGGAACGAACCGCTTAAGATTTATTACAAGAAATGGCCGAATCACGACAAGGGCTCGGTATTTTGGACCTATGAAAGAAACCTTCCCAAAGATGACGCTAATCGAAGAGATATTGCTTATCCAGTGTGGGGTAACTTATGGACAAATCCTGAAGATCCTGGTGAAGCAGGATTAGCCTTAGGTGAAGCTCTGAGTTACGTAGTAAATGTTCACGGTGATGTGATGTATTTAACTTTCGAAGCTGATGGACATGAAACCGTTGAATATAAAATCAACCTCGCGAATGCCGTAGACGCTAACGGTAAACTTGATAAGCACGACCATCCATACGGCTACACGTTAGATTGGAATTACTTTAAAGCTGGTGCTTATAACCAATGTAGTACTAAAGATGACCCTGGTTTCTGGTATCCGGCGTGTTTAGGAACAGGCAACTGGGAAGA
This sequence comes from Alteromonas sp. K632G, assembly GCF_017653625.1. Taxonomy (NCBI): domain Bacteria; kingdom Pseudomonadati; phylum Pseudomonadota; class Gammaproteobacteria; order Alteromonadales; family Alteromonadaceae; genus Alteromonas; species Alteromonas sp. K632G. The sequence goes on along the minus strand of NZ_JAGGDM010000017.1, from coordinate 126,262 downwards.
AGATAAGGCAAATGGCGATTACGCCAGTGTGACGTTCACGCGTTTAGAAGTGGGGGAAAGCGTTGCGCCAAAAGCTAATCATGGCGAACAAACTAAAATTGGTGCCACGTTAAACGAAAAAGTTGGTATGAGTATTAGTGATATTCCAGATAATGCGTTAACTGCTATCAAAGCCATTGAGCCATCTTTCACAGTAAATGAAGTAGAAAAAGAACTGAAACATGGCAAGACTTATCTTGATGTTGAAGGCGTATTGGCCGATGGCAGAGAAATTGAGTTCGATATGCTACAAGTGGCTGACGAATGGAAAGTAGTAGAGGTACAAAGAGACTTAGTCTGGTCTCAGCTGCCTGAAAATGTTAGTGGGGCATTAAAACAATCTTCACCTGATTTCGAAGCAAAGCGCATTATTGAAAGTATTCAGCATGGCACGGGAATAACCGTTTATGAGTTTTATGCGGTGGACAGTCAAGGCAAAGAGTCGCGTAAAGAAGTGAAAGTAGAAGGCGGCGAAGCGGTTGTGCTAGCAAAAGAGTGGCAACACTAACTTAGCGGAATAATTGAACGTTTTGCGACCAAATACAGTGATCTTGCTTGTGCACTTATCTACAGTATGTAATTCATTCTGTTAGATTCTTAGGAGAACACAGTGCAACCTGGGCTTTTTTCGTTAAGTTTAGCGGTCAGTGATATTGCCATCTCGAAAGCGTTTTATGAAACGCTTGGCTTTGAGGCCATGCCGTCGTGCGGTTCGGTAGAAGAGAAATGGGTTATCATGAAAAGTGGGCAAACCATGATTGGTTTGTTCGAGGGTATGTTTGAGGGCAATATTTTAACCTTCAATCCCACTGATGTGCGTGAACTTGAGCAGCGCTTGAAGGATAAAGGCATTGAAATAGATGTGCCAGTCAAAGGCGATGAAGGGCCAGGGCATTGCGTAGTAAAAGATCCAGACGGTAATACGATTATGTTCGATCAGTTCTAGTAGATATATAAGAAATATAAGGAAGGGAAGCTAATTAGCTTCCCATCTTTTTATAAAACTAAACTGAGACACCCACCTTTAAGTGCAATCAACTTTAAATTTTAGCGGCTAACTCTGCACCTTGGCGAATAGCACGCTTCGCATCAAGTTCAGCGGCTACATCTGCACCACCAATAATGTGGACACTCACACCGGCAGCCTCCAGCGGTGCTTGCAAAGGCTTAAACGGTTCTTGTCCTGCACACACGATAACGTTGTCTACGGCTAAGCATTTCGGTTTATCATTTATTAGAACATGTAAACCTTCATCATCAACCTTCTCGTAACTTACACCATTCACCATTTGCACATTATGCAGCTTCAAGGATTGTCGGTGGATCCAACCTGTTGTTTTACCCAAGCCCTTGCCAACTTTGGATGTCTTACGTTGAAGTAAGAATACTTCTCGGCTTGAAGGAGTATAAGATTTCTCGGTGAGCGCGCCTTCATTGGTATAGTTTTTATCAATCCCCCAATGAGACAGCCACTTATCAGTATTGAGCGATAGGTCTTCGTCTTCAACTAAATACTCGGCCACATCGAAACCGATGCCGCCCGCTCCAATAATAGCGACTTTTTGCCCCACAGCCTTGTGGTCGCGTAGCACATCTATATAACTCATGACTTTAGAATGGTCAGCACCTTCGATAGTTAGGCTTCTAGGGTTGATACCAGTAGCCAATACCACCTCATCAAAACCGCTTTCAGTAAGAAATTCACAGGTAACATCGGTATTAAGGGTTACGGTAACCCCAGTCCGTTCAAGTTGATTGCTGAAGTAGCGAATAGTTTCATAAAACTCTTCTTTGCCTGGTACTTGTTTTGCGTAGTTGAACTGCCCACCAAGCTCACTTGCTTTGTCGAACAAGATGACTTGATGGCCTCTATCTGCAGCATACATAGCAAATGCAAGCCCAGCAGGGCCAGCTCCAACCACTGCAATACGTTTACTATGTGTTACTGGAGTAAAGGTCAGTTCTGTTTCGTAGCAGGCTTGCGGATTAACTAAACAGCTAGCACGTTTTTGTTCAAATGCATGGTCTAAGCACGCTTGATTACACGCAATACAGGTGTTAATTAGTTGAGACTCATTGCGCATCGCTTTGGCTACAAACTGTGAATCGGCTAAAAATGGTCTTGCCATTGATACCATGTCTGCATGGCCATCGGCTAAAACGCCTTCGGCCACTTCAGGCGTATTAATTCTGTTTGTTGTAACAAGCGGCAGTGATACTTCCTTTTTCATCCGCTGTGTTATCCACGTGAAGGCTGCGCGCGGCACCGAAGTCGAAATAGTTGGAACACGTGCTTCATGCCAACCGATGCCGGTATTAATAAGTGTAGCACCAGCTTTTTCAATCGCTTTGGCAAGATAGACAACTTCATCCCATTTAGCGCCACCTTCAACCAAATCGAGCATCGACAGGCGGTAAATAATGATGAAGTCAGTGCCCACCTTTTCACGAATACCTTTTACGATATCGACCGCTATTTTTACCCTGTTTTCTAGACACCCACCCCATTCGTCATCACGATGATTAGTACGCTTTACCAAGAACTGGTTAATTAAATAACCTTCAGATCCCATCACCTCTACGCCATCGTAACCAGCTTCTTTCGCAAGAGCGGCACAACTAACGTAGTCTTTAATTGTGGATGTCACAGCTTTTGAAGATAAGGCGCGAGGTTTAAACGGCGTAATTGGAGACTTAACAGGGGAAGCCGATACGGCAAGAGGGTGATAGCCGTAACGACCAGAGTGCAAAATTTGCATACAAATTTTACCGCCTTCAGCATGCACGGCTTCAGTAATTACTCTGTGCTTTTTTGCGTGACGTTTGGCTGTCATTCTGCCAGCGAAAGGGGCAACCCAGCCAGAAATGTTGGGGCTAATTCCCCCTGTTACGATAAGTGCCACACCCCCTTTTGCTCGTTCTGCGTAAAAGGCTGCAAGCTTATCGAATCCGCCTTTTTCTTCTTCAAGGCCTAAGTGCATAGAGCCCATTAAAGTACGGTTTTTTAACGTGGTGAAGCCGAGATCTAGGGGCTCAAGTAAGTGAGGGTATGCGTTGGTCATGGTTATTCTCGTTATAATTTTTATTCGGACAGCCATAAACTAGCCCGACCAGTATCTTAAGATTATTTACCAGTATGCTTTGGGGGTAAAGGATTGAGGTATAAAAAATCGAAGATAATGTTAAGACACCCACAGTTTCAAACATAGTTTTAGAGCTATGAGACAGATGAACTATGATTTCCAGGACGGATAACAAACATTAGTGAGACAAAATGGTGTCGCGAATATTCACCTAGCACTAAAGGTTCTAGGTGTGGCATGCACCAAGAGAAAACTGATGGTAAATATGGTTTGGGTGCACCTAGCCGCGCATTATTTTATCGAATTTGATTTAACTGTGTGATATCACCCAGTTTTAGAAAGAGCTAGCTTACGTTGGGCAATCGATAGGCCAATAGAGTTTGAAAAGATAGCTTCAATCCCAACGACCATACTATTCCAATTTGTTTGCGACAAGCCGGTACGCTGTAAAATTGGGGAGACATTGTGGAGTACGTAGCCTGATTTACCTGCACTAATTTGCCTGGCAGTTTCATCGACCAAAGTTAAATAATCAGCTAAATTAAACGGCAACCCTTTCAAGCCGTGTGACGAACTTCCCACCAGAGGCTTAAGGAACGCTGGTTGGAGGCCAAATTGTGCTGCCTCTATTCGATGTTTAATGCTTGTGAATTCAGATTTTTCTGGCGCCTTTGAGATACCCGCACGTAGCGGATTTAAATCTACATAAGCCATGCACGCTGCCAATGCGGCTTCATCAAGTAGAGCCTGAGATTTAAACCTTCCTTCCCAAAAACGCCCCGTGCACTCATCCTCCTTGTTAGCTTCACGAGCAATAAACTCATTAAGCAACCTCATAAACCAACTGATATCGTACAACCGTTGTCTATAAACATTTGCTGTCGATATGATAGTGGTTATCTGAGCTTCTGTAAGTGATGCCCGCTGTGTAGGCTGCATATATTGCTGGGTTAACACAGTGCCCTTATGCAGAGAATGCCAACGCCTTAATACTTCCTCGGTGGTCCACGACAAGGCTTCGTTTCTATCTACATGTAATACCAAGTGGGTATGGTTACTCATTACCGCATAGGCACATACATCAATTGAAAATACGTTCGTTAATGCTATGAGCCGGTCTTCAACCCATTGACGTCGATGCTCGTAACTTTTCCCAGTGTAATGGTCATCTCCACACAAAAATGCTCGTCTTACACACCGAGATACGCAGTGATAGTAGGGCGTGTTCTGTAAACAGATTAATGACTTTCTAGGGCTTGGCATAAGGGAGCTCAATCTCAAAATAGTGATTAAGATACTGAGGTATTTCTCTTGTTGAATATACTGAACAAGAGGATGGTTTGGGTGGGTGTCTAACCTTTTAGCGCTCTATCTCTAAAAGGCAGCACTGCTAGGTAGTAAATAGCATCACCTTCTTCTACCTTTTTAAAGGTGAGTGTCTTAGTGGTGCCTACTCGCCAATTAGTATTTTTACAAAATTATATTACGTGTTTCGCGCTTTCGGCTTACTTTAAACCTTAGCCATCAACAAACATTTCTTGTTTAAAATTCAAGGTCTGCATGGTATTCCCACGCTGAACATCAATACTAAACCGGTAGTTTTCTCTATCTCTAAAAGGCAGCACTGCTAGGTAGTAAATAGCATCACCTTCTTCTACCTTTTTAAAGGTGAGTGTCTTAGTGGTGCCTATCAAGTTCTTAGCAGTACCAGAAACCGATACCCGTTGAGCAGTTCCTGTTACGGCGTCTAGTACTGAAATATTGACCAAGGCGTTAAACTTACTACGAACTATGCCGTAAGAGGCCGCGACCTCAGGGGTAAGAAAAGGAGTACTCACTACCATGTAATGTACATCCCACTCGCCTAATTGTTGCTTTTGCTCAGCGTACGCTGCGCTACTTGTAATAAGTAACAAACTACCCAGTAAACCAAAAAGTAATGTACTGATTTTTTTCATGTTATCACTCCGCACGTTCAGCTTAAAAGAACCTGAATGTGTCTTGAAGTAGCAATTGTAAAAACTGTAGTCCGATAATGGCAATCAGCACAGATAAGTCTAAACCACCTAAAGGCGGTATAACTTTTCTGATGGGTGCTAAGAAAGGCTCAGTTAGTTGATAAAGAAGGTAGTCGATAGGCGTTTGACCCTGTGATACCCAACTTAAAATGGCGCGTAAAATCAACACCCAGAACATGATAGAAAGCGTTTCTTTTACCACTTCAATCAGCGCAACTATTACGATGCCTACTGGATTCAAACTGCCACCGACCATCAGCGAAAGCGTGATTATTTTTAACGCGGCAACAACAAGCGCCAGCACAAAGGTAGCAGTGTCGAAGCGACCAATTGAAGGGATTATTCTGCGCAACGGCCCCACGATAGGGTGAGTGGCCTTTACAATAAACTGGCTCATAGGGTTATAAAAATCAGCCCTAACCAGTTGCAACCATAGGCGTAAGATAACCACCATTAAATACAAACCAAATAGTGTATCTACCAGAAAAACCGTTGCATTCATGTTTTGATGTTCCTAAAAACGTTAAAGCTGTTTTGCCATTTCTTCAGCACGAGCTACCGCAGCGCGCATCGCTTTACTTACGATATCACTCAAGCCTTGATCAATTAAGGTATTGACTGCCGCAGCTGTAGTGCCGCCTTTAGAAGTAACTTGGGCACGAAGCTCACTTAATTCAAGGTCAGGATTGTGACAAACCATTTCAGCGGCCCCTAACATGGCTTGTTGTACCATCAAACGTGACTGTGCTTTATCGAAGCCCATGTTTATAGCTTCCTCTTGCATAGCTTGTAAAAACAAGAAGAAATACGCAGGGCTACTGCCAGCTGCAGCGATAACGCCATTGATACCGTCTTCCTCTTCAACCCATACTGTCTCACCTACGCTATTCATCACATCATCAACGTAAGTTCTGTCATCTTCTGACACGGTATTATCTGCATACATGCCCGACATACCCTTACCAAGTAGGCTTGGTGTGTTTGGCATAATACGAACAACGGGATATTCACCGCCTAGCATTTCTTGTAATCGAGATACGGGTAACCCAGCTGCGATACTAAGGAATAGCTTGCCAGTTAAGTCATTGTTCTGCTTAAGGTCTGCGCACATGTCACCCATCATCTGGGGTTTCACGGCTAACACAATAGCATCTGCAAATTGGCAGGCTTCATCATTAGACTGGGTAATTTGAATACCGAATTCCTCTTTTAACTTATCGAGTTTCGGAGTAGACGGGTTGCTCGCTAAAATGCGTGTCTTATCGTAGCCAGACTGAATTAAACCACTAATGATGCTGCGGCTCATGTTGCCCGCGCCAATGAATGCCAATTTCTTTTGTTGCATATGAATCCTATTGTAAGTTGAAAAAACTAACAGCGTTCAGTTAAAAATAGTAGGAACTAATTTCGTGCGCCGAAGATTGCGGTGCCAATTCTTACCATGGTAGACCCATGAGCGATGGCGCTTTGCATATCACTACTCATTCCTACGGACAGGGTATCAAAATTGGTCAAGTTTGTATGGTATCGGTCGAACAATTCCTTTAAAGCACTTAAGCTTTGCGCTTGTTCATGGCTGTCTGGGTTTGCTTTTGGAATTGCCATTAGCCCGCGTAAGCAAAGTTTGTCCTGCTTGGTAATAAAGCGCACCAGTTCATCTACGTCTTCAGGTTTTACACCTGACTTACTTGCTTCATCATCTATATTCACTTGAATACATACATTTAAGGGGGCCATCTCCGCCGGACGTTGGTCATTCAAACGACGCGCTATTTTTTCCCTATCAACGGATTGTACCCAATCAAAATGCTCGGCTACTATTTTTGTCTTATTTGATTGAATGGGGCCTATCATATGCCATTCAATATCACTAAGTGCAGACAGCTGCTGTATTTTATCTACACCTTCTTGTATATAGTTTTCGCCGAATGTACGTTGTCCCTCTTCATACGCTGCCATAATATCCGATACCGGTTTAGTTTTACTCACGGCTAGCAATTTAACTGAATTTGGTGGACGATTAGCGTTGGCAGTAGCTAGGCTCACATCCTGTCGTGCACTATTGAGTCTTTCTGCTATTGTTTGCATTATTCACCTTTTTGAGGAGTTGTTGTGGATATTACCGAACTTTTGGCTTTCAGCGTTAAAAATAAAGCGTCAGATTTGCACTTATCAGCAGGTCTGCCACCTCTTATCCGCGTAGACGGAGAAATGCGTAAGCTTAATGTACCCGCATTAGATCATAAACAAGTCCATGCACTTATTTATGAAATAATGAATGACATGCAACGTAAAGAATACGAAGAGAACTTGGAAACCGATTTCTCATTCGAAATTAGTGGCTTGTCGCGGTTTCGTGTAAATGCTTTTGTGCAAAATCGCGGTGCAGCAGCTGTGCTTCGTACTATCCCCAACACGGTTCTTACCCTTGATGATTTAGGTGCGCCTGAAATATTCAAAGAAATAATCAACCAACCTACCGGCATTGTTCTAGTCACTGGCGCCACAGGGTCGGGTAAGAGTACAACCCTAGCTGCTATGGTTGACCATATCAATTCACATAAGCGCGAGCACATTCTTACTATCGAAGATCCTATCGAGTTTGTGCACGAAAATAAATTAAGTCTTGTAAACCAACGGGAAGTCCATCGAGACACCCACTCTTTCAGTAACGCACTTCGCTCTGCATTACGTGAAGATCCAGATGTTATTTTAGTTGGTGAGTTACGTGATTTAGAAACAATTCGCTTGGCTATTTCAGCCGCGGAAACAGGGCATTTAGTATTTGGCACCCTACATACTAACTCAGCACCTAAAACAATAGACCGTATTATTGATGTGTTTCCTGCCGAAGAAAAAGCGATGGTGCGCTCTATGTTGTCTGAATCGCTAAGAGCTGTAATTTCTCAAACCCTGTTGAAGAAAGTAGGGGGAGGGCGAATCGCAGCGCATGAAATCATGGTAGGTATCCCTGCAATACGAAATCTTATTCGTGAAGATAAAGTGCCTCAAATGTATTCGGTTATTCAAACGGGGCAAGCTACGGGTATGCAAACTATGGATCAGTGTTTACAACGCTTGTTGGCATTAGGTGCCATTTCTAAAGAAGACGCCGCTGCTAAATCGAAAGACAAGCAATCGATGAGTAATTTTTAAGGACGGGTAATGTTAGATAACTTTTTAGAAAAAATGGTAGAGAAATCTGCTTCTGACTTATTCGTTACCGCGGGCTTTCCCGTTAGCGCCAAAGTGCACGGTAAGCTTACTCCCATTTCGGAAAATTCATTTAATGATGAAGATGCATTAGCACTTGTTCATGAGGCTATGAATGAAAAGCAAAAAGAGGCTTTTCATACTACCAAGGAATGTAATTTTGCCATTGTACGAGAAGGCCTAGGGCGTTTTCGTTGTTCGGCCTTCTGGCAACGAGATCAAGCCGGGATGGTGGTACGTCGTATTGTGACCGAAATTCCTAAGGTTGATGACCTGGGTTTACCTTCGGTGTTAAAAGATATCATTATGTCAAAGCGCGGCTTGGTACTTTTTGTAGGTGGTACAGGCACGGGGAAATCGACCTCGCTTGCCGCACTTATCGGCCATCGAAATAGTAATTCTTATGGGCATATTTTAACTATTGAAGATCCTATTGAATTTGTGCATGAGCATAAATCTTGCGTGATAACTCAGCGTGAAGTGGGTATAGACACCCACTCATTCGACGATGCATTGAAAAGCTCCTTGCGGCAAGCGCCTGATGTCATTCTTATTGGTGAAATTCGTTCAATGGAGACAATGGAATACGCCATGTCGTTCGCTGATACGGGGCATTTATGTGTGGCAACACTCCATGCCAACAACGCTAACCAAGCAATTGAGCGCATTATGCATTTAGCGCCAAAAGACCAACATGACAAGTTACGTTTTGACTTAAGCCAAAATATAAAAGCTATAGTGGCACAACAACTTCTTCCAACCAAAGACGGCGAGGGAAGGGTAGCGGCAATTGAAATACTATTAAACTCTCCTCTAGTGAGCGACCTTATTCAACGCAATGAAATAGGTAGCTTGAAAGAAGCCATGAAAAAGGGCAAAGAGTTAGGCATGCAAAGTTTCGATATGGCGTTGTACGATTTATATCGCGAGGGTAGTATTGATTTAGACCAAGCCTTACACCATGCTGATTCTCCCAATGATTTGCGCCTAATGATTAAGCTAGATTCTAACGATGGATCGAGCTTGGGCACATTATCGAATGTCTCAATCGATATGGATGACTAAAACTCTTGATTAAGCTTTTTACGTCTTCAGACCCTTTCTTACTTCAGTCGGTAAAGAGTGAACTCGATGCGCTTTCTATACCTTACCTAGTGAAAAACGAATTTGCAGGTGGGGCGATGGGTGAACTGCCATGGCAAGAGTCACAACCCGAACTTTGGTTAATAGATGAATCTTGGTCTACCAGAGCCAATAAAGTTGTGAATTCTCTCATGGACAGCCACGAACCAGCTGAGAAATTTCCATGGGTGTGCGGACATTGTAATGAACCAAACGGCGAAGCTTTTGATACCTGCTGGAAGTGCGGAGAAAGTAGACCTTAGCATTGCGGGTTTCTGGTTTTCTTATTCATTAATTCGTGATTGAAATTGTGGGTGTCCGAGAGGTAATGATTTTAGCATTACGGGTTTCTGATTTTCTTATTCATTAATTCGTGATTGAAACTGTGGGTGTCCAAGAGGTAATGATTGAAATTGTGGCTGTCTTAAAAGAAGTGATGATAAAAAGGAACTCCAAATCTTTTAAAAGGTGGGTGTCCAAATAACGGCGCAGTTACATAAAAAGGTGGGTGTCCAGCTAACGGAAAAGGTGATCACAGCCTAAATAAATGGGTGTCCAACTAATGGAAAAGGTGGGTGTCCAAATAACGGCGAGAAACTAGTCGCCGTATTGGTTTTCAACCCAGCTGGTAAAAATCACGCAGGCCGATACGCTGTCTATTTTTTCTTTGGTTAGCTTTTTATAGCCGCCAAGTTCGAACAACATAGATTTTGCATCCGTTGTGGTAAGCCTTTCATCGCATAAATCTACCGCTACTTTGAATCTACCATGTAAGCGATTGGCGAATTTTTTAGCGCGCTGTGTAACTTCTTGTTCGGTGCCATCCATATTCAGCGGTAAACCCACCACCACAAGCTGCGGTTGCCACTCTTCATAAAGCTTTTCAATAACATTCCAATCTGGAATACCATCGCGGGCTTTCAGTGCGGCTAGCGGTGACGCCGTACCGGTAATTTCTTGTCCTACTGCAACTCCAATACTTTTTGTACCGAAGTCGAAGGCTAATACTGTTCTACTGCCAATATCAGGCATGTCCGGCTCCTGGTGCGAGTTGCCACACATCTACACCAAGTTTATTTACCGCTGCTTGCCATTTTTTATGAATAGGCGTGTTAAACAAAATGTCGTCATCGGCCTCTATGGTTAGCCACGAGTTATCTTGCATTTCCTGTTCAAGTTGCCCAGCAGTCCAGCCCGCATAACCTAACGCGATAATCGATGAATCTGGCCCAGTGTTAGTGCCTATTGCTGATAAAATATCTTTTGAAGTGGTGATCATAACGTCAGGCGATAAGGCTAAGCTTGAGTCCCAGCCACTTTGACTGGAATGCAGAACGAACCCTCGTTCTTGGCTTACCGGCCCGCCGGCAAGAATAATTTGCTCGGCTTTGTCTTCCGCCACGGTTAAGTCTTTGTCGGTTTGCTCGAGCAGTTCTTTTAAGTTCATAGTTGAAGGCTGATTGATTACCAGCCCCATGGCACCGTCTTTGTTGTGTTCGCAAATATAAGTGAGAGAGCGAGAAAAATACGGGTCATCTAGCGAAGGCATCGCTACTAGAAAGTGGTTTTGTAAACTTTTCAGTTCTGTCATTGTTTCCTCTACTTCTCACTTACTTACAGTTAGTGCAAAACGCTACTTAGTTGTAAGGCGCTTTTCAATTGCGTCGAATAACGAGGCCATAATATTAATATTATAATGACCCTCTATCTCTCTTACGCATGTTGGGCTAGTAATGTTTATTTCTGTGATTTTTTCGCCAATCACGTCCAGCCCAACAAATAAAATATTATTCTCTCGTAATGTGGGAGCAACAGCTTCAGCTAACGCACGATCAGTTTCTGAAATTTCTTGGGGTCTGCCTGTTCCGCCTGCTGCCAGATTGCCACGAGTCTCCCCCTTGGTGGGTAAGCGCGCCAAGCAATAAGGAATCACTTCACCGTCCACAATAAGAATACGTTTATCGCCATCCTTAATTTGTGGCAAGTATTCTTGAACCATCATGTAACGTTTGCCTAAATTGGTTAGCGTTTCAATGATCACGCCTAAGTTATTTCCATCTGGCTTCACTCTGAAAATTGAAGCACCGCCCATTCCATCCAAAGGCTTACAAATAATATCTTGATGCTTTGCATGAAAATCACGAATAAGCTTCTGATTATTGGTTACCAATGTGTTAGGAATGTGCTCAGGAAACAAAGAGGTAAATAATTTTTCGTTGTAGTCTCGAAGCGCTTGCGGATTATTTACAACCAGCGCGCCTTCGTCCTGGGCAAGCGATAATATATGGGTAGCATACAAAAACTCGCTGTCGAAGGGCGGATCCTTGCGCATTAGCAACACATCAATGTCGCCTAGTGAAACAGTATGTTCTTCACCTAGGGTGTAAAAGTCAGTTGCTTGATCACGCACGGTAATGGTTCTAGCCAGCCCCATTGGCTTACCGTTGTTTATAAAGATATCTTTAAGTTCGAAGTACAGTACGGTTGCGCCACGGCGCTGGGCTTCAAGCATCATTGCTAAGCTGGTGTCTTTATGCGGCTTAATCACCGCGATAGGATCCATAATCACGCCAAGGGTGTAGTGCATGTATGTTCTCACTCTTTGATAAAGGTAGATAAATTGCCAACAGCATTACGCACTGATTGTGATAGTTGGCTGTTGGTGCATTTTATTTGTCGAAGTTGGTTTAGGTATGAATACCACTAAAACTTAAGTGGGGGCATTCAGCATTTAGATCAAGTATCGAAAAAACCAAACTTTCTAATCATTAACCTGTAAAGCTTGCGTAAACTGCCCGCCTAAAAATCGCCATGCTGGGCTTGCAGAATGCTAATACTGCTAATGGCGGCAGTTTCAGTACGCAGTATTCGAGGCCCTAAACTGCACGATGTAAATCCGCTTTCATTAGCTTGGTGAATTTCGCCTTCAGAAAGTCCGCCCTCTGGACCTATCAATAAACGAAAGCCTTGAGAGTTATATGGTTGACGGGCCAATGGCTTCTCTGCACCCGGCGCCAATACTAACCGCGAACTCGAGGTTGATTCAGATAACCATTTGTTAAGGGCAATTGGCGGGTTAAGCGAGGGCAGTGTATTTCTGCCACTTTGCTCACATGCACCGATGATGATCTTTTGCCATTGCAGCAGCTTTTTTTCCCACCTGGCTTCATCTAATTTAACTGTACATCGTTCGGACAAAATAGGCGTAATTTCGGTAACACCAAGCTCTACACTTTTTTGCAGCACCGTATCCATTCGGTCACCTTTAGATACACCTTGGCCTAAATGTATATTTAGCGATGATTCTTTTGACAGCGTTAAACACGCATCGGCCTCTACAAAAACCTTTTTTCTTTGAGCATTAATTATCTGTGCGCTGTACTCGTTGCCGTCACCGTTAAATAATACGATAGGATGATTCGCTTTCAAACGAAGCACACTGGCAATGTGATGCCCAGCTTCTTCAGTTAACTGAAATTCTTCTTCAAGAGGAATTGGGTTGGGGTAATAAATTCTCGGTATGCGCATTGGGAAACTAAAAATGGCGGATAATGTAGATATGATACTTGTCTAGAGCAAGTGGATGCAACGCATCGTAGCTGAAAATCGCTACAATGCGTTGTAAAAAGCTATTTTTTTGAGATTTACGATAGCTTTGATAGCACTAGGGTTAATTAAGCTGCCGAAGGTGTTGAAGTGGTGTTTTGCGTTTCGTTTTGATGAGGAGGTACTGCTTGCCCGTCCTTTCGTGCGTACTTGGTATGTTCGCCTTTATCTGTTCTCAAAGAATACAAGAACAATGCTGCTACGATAATTGCCAGTAATATAAAGTAAAACATAGATTATTCCTTTTATTCTATTTGCTAAGCTGTACAAAATTGACAATAGCAATACCTGCTAACGTCATGTCCGGTTCACATTCTTTTTAAATGTTTTTCAGCGCTTTGCAGACTTTTTAAAGCATCCTGCTTATTTTGACTAAAAACTCTACACCAATTAGATGGAAAAATCATCAATTCTCGTAAAGTTTTCGATAGTCCGTTATGGCTGATTCGCTATTCGGTGCTACTAACTAACTTGACGAGCCATTGAGATTAGATTGCTTAAATGACACCCTAATGACGAATTTACGACAATAAGTTTAAACAGCTCGAAAACAATTCTGAAGAAATAATTAGCAGGAAAAAAGTCGACTTTAGGATAATATTTATTGCCTGTAGGCCACGTGAATATTAGACTTTGGGCCAAAAATGGCTATTTGTGCATCAAAGTCGTTGGCGTAGTTCTAAAAGCCTGCTACTTTGAATCGGCTTACACTACGATTGATAAAACAAGGACAAAATTATGGAAGAAAATTTATCATTATTCTCATCGAGTGATGTTGAACGCTACATTAACGATTATGCAATCCCATGGGGCATTAATATTGCCATGGCGATTGTTATCTACGTTATTGGTCGAATCGTTGTAGGGTTCATCCTATCTTTATTCCGCCGTTTAATGGCAAAATCAAAGTACGATGCAATGTTGGTGGACTTCTTAGAAGCCATTATTAGCGCTATTTTGATGTTGTTCGTTATTGTGGCGTCGCTAAACCAACTTGGTGTCGATACCACCTCGCTTGTTGCAATATTAGGTGCTGCCGGTTTAGCTATTGGTTTGTCACTGCAAGACTCACTGAAAAACTTTGCTGCTGGCGTAATGCTTCTTGTATTTAAGCCTTTCAAATCAGGCGATTTCGTTGAAGCTGCTGGAACTGCGGGTACAATCAATAAGATTGGCATTTTCACTACTACAATGGCTACACCAGATAACAAAGAAATTATTGTTCCTAATGGTGGCATTTACAGCAATAACATTACTAACTATTCAGCGAAAGAAACACGTCGTGTTGATATGGTTGTTGGTATTGGTTATGACGCAGACTTGCGCAAAGCGAAAGAAATCCTTAATGAAATGGTTCGTGCCGATGAGCGTATCCTCAGCGAGCCAGCACCTACTGTTGCCGTTTCTGAATTGGCTGATAGCAGCGTTAACTTCGTGGTTCGTCCATGGTGTAAAGCGTCTGACTTCTGGGGCGTTAAGTTTGACTTCACTGAGCAAGTTAAACTTCGCTTCGACCAAGAAGGTATTTCAATTCCGTTCCCACAAATGGATGTACACCTTCACAAAAACGACAGCGAATAAGATTTTATTCCCTGATACAAAAACGCCACATTAATGTGGCGTTTTTTTTGCTCTATTTTACGTTAGCGACGTTGAATAACTAGCCACAGTTAGGTCTATACGCCGATGCCTGGTAATCAGTGTACGCAGCGTTCATGTTTGCTTGCAAGTTGCTAATCCGTGTTTGCGGGGCAGGGTGAGTAGAAAGTAACTCTAAGGGGCGTTCGCCATTACTTGCCGCATCCATGTTCTGCCATAAGTTTACGGATTGGCGAGGGTCAAAGCCTGACATAGCCATTAATTGAAGGCCAATAACATCGGCTTCAGACTCATGGGTACGGCTAAACGGTAGTTGAACCCCAACTTGTAACCCTAAACCAATGGCTGCCATGATAGGAGCCGTTTGAGAAACTTCGTTCATCGCCAAAGCTGCACCTGCTGCTTGGGTGCCCATATTGATAAGCGTTGATTGAGACATACGCTCATTACCATGTTCTGCAATTACATGACCCACTTCATGGCCGATGACTGCCGCAAGCTGGTGTTGGTTTTCAGCTACATTTAATAACCCTGTATAAACACCAATTTTCCCCCCAGGCAAAGCAAAGGCATTAACCTGCTCATCGTCAAATACCACAACTTCCCATGTACCATCGAACACACTATTAGGGACCTTCGCGGTGATCGCATTGGCGACGCATTCAACATAGCTATTTTGAACAGCTTTGTTTGAGATTTTAAGTTCTTCTTTCATTCCGCTAAATGCTTGGTCGCCCATTTCTTCCAGTTGGGATTCAGAATATAAGAGTACCTGATTACGACCTGTGGGCGATGTAGCACACGCTGTCACTGCAAGGGCTACTGCGGCGATTGATGCGGTAAACCTCAATTTCATATTTTAATCCTTGTTGTCGCGAAATAGAGAAATATTAGTGAGTTACGACTCTTATTGTTTGTTACGTACAGTGCGTAAGAGCAGACCAATATTAGCTTCTATTAATACTACAAATTGGGGTGTTATTCATTTGTAAATTTACCCTTTTGCCAAATTAATATTTGTGTCATACACTGGCTCTAGCTTATATACAGATGTAATTAAAAATAATAGCTAAATCTACATTGTATGCCATCGGTTCGTTCCCGTACTGAAAGCGAGAATTAAACAGCCTAGTTGGCAAGCTGAGGTTTGGCGTAACAACATGATAAAAAGGAAATTAAATGTCTGCGCAGTCAAAATTCAAATACGGCGTCTTAGCGCTTCTTATCTCAGCGGCTCTTACCGGCTGTGGTCTAGATGGCGATGATGGTGCACAAGGTGAAACAGGTGCTCAAGGCCCTCAGGGCGAGCAAGGTGAAGCGGGGTCAGATGGCGCCGACGGTGTTGACGGTAGCGATGCATCTTTAGGTGTTTCTCTTGACGTTGTTGCCCGCGCTTTTTTGGGTAACCTAACGTCGGCAGAAATCGTGCAATATCATGCTGACACCCAAACTATTTATGCCACCAACGGTGAAACCAATGCCATCGCAGTTATTGCCGCTGATACAGTAAGTACTACTGCTATGAGCGACCCAATCAATACGACCAACCTTACAGTGAGTGATATTACGCTACCTGCTGATATTGACGGCGTAACGTTAGGAAGCCTCACTAGTATTGCTATTAGTGGCGACCTAATGGCTGTTGCAGTGCCTGCTGATGTGAAAACAGATAACGGCTACGTACTTTTCTATAATGGGTTAGACACTTCTGCACCAGTATTTTTAGATTCAGTCGTTGTTGGCGCCCTGCCTGACATGGTGACTTTTACGCCAGATGGCGGAAAAGTATTAGTAGCCAATGAAGGGGAGCCTTCGGATGATTACACGATTGACCCAGAAGGTTCTATCTCGGTAATTAATATTCTTGCAAGTGGTGAGCCTGAAGAAACAGCGTCCTCAGTGAGCTTCACGGGCTTTAACGGCAGTCAAGACGACTTGGTTGCACAGGGAATGATGTTCCCTAACCCAAGTGGCCGTACGATTAAAGGTGTAGATATTGCTACCACTGTGGCTCAAGATTTAGAACCAGAATATATTACGGCGACTAACGATGTAGCGTACGTCAGCCTGCAAGAAAACAACGGTTTAGCCATTCTTGATCTTGAAGAACTAACCGTAGAAATTATTGGCTTGGGTGTAAAAAGTTGGGCTGACTTGAATATTGATATTCAAGAAGATGGCAGCGTAAGTTTTGGTCAGTATGACGGCCTTTACGGTGTATATCAGCCCGATACTATTGCCAATTACTCTTGGAAAGATGCCACTTTTATCGTGACAGCGAATGAAGGTGACGCACGTGAATATTTCTTTGACTCTGCTGATGAAGCAACTTGCCTAAGTGAAGGCGGACTAGAGTTTGATGAAGACGATGGTTGTTTAGCTTTCATTGACGAAGTTAAAGTTGAAGACTTAACGGCAGAAGCGAATTCTGAACTTGCTGACTTACAAGCCAATGGCGAAGCTGATGATTTACGTGTTACTAATGCAATGGGTGATGCGGATGGTAACGGTGAATATGATGCAGCTTATGCGTATGGCTCACGTTCGTTTACCATTTGGGATCAAAACGGCTTGGCGGTTTATGATTCAGGTGATGATTTTGAGCGTATTACCGCGTCAGTTCACGGTGCATCGTTTAACAACGGTGATGATGCAAACGAAGGTGACTCACGTTCTGAGAATAAAGGTCCAGAGCCTGAAGCATTAACCGTAGGTGTTATCGGTGATAGAACCTACGCGTTTGTTGGAACTGAACGTATGGGCGGCATATTCGTCTACGATGTAACTAACCCTTACGATGTTCAATTTGCTGATTACATTATCAATCGCGATTTAACAGAAGGCCTAGAGGCGACTGACGTCATAGGCGACTTGGCGCCAGAGAGTTTGGTATTTGTAAGTGCAGATGATAGTGCAAGCGGCGTTCCTTTGTTACTTGTAGGTAATGAAGTTAGTGGCACCGTAACGGTATGGCAAATTACACAAAACTAAGTGAAACACGCTAAGTAGACATTACTGAGCAAAGGTTGCTAAGCAAAAACACTCGCTAGAAAACCATAATGAAACGGCGCCTTTGGCGCCGTTTTTTTTATTAAAACCAAAATAGTGTGCATCTTGTGCCTAGGGTAAATCGTTGAGCGGTGATTACATACGGGGTGGATTGAGTTAAGCTATAACTATACGTATTAACATTGAAACGATAAGTGCAGCGCGTTAGCGCTCAAATTGTCAGAGTACAGATTGTGGTTGCCTGCTAACAGTCTGTAGGATTTCACTTATCTTATTTCTCCGTTATGTCATGGCCGAAGGGCTTAAACAGAATTAATAGAAAAAGAGAATGCAGATGTCTCAACAGATCGTTGTTAGCGGTGTGGGTGTTTGGCACCCTGAAAGCAGTATTACAAATCAGGAACTGGTAGATAGTTATAATGCGTATGTTGATTCGTATAACGAAGCGCATAAAGCGGAAATAGAAGCCCAACAGGTTACTGCAAAACCTTATTCAAGTGCTGAGTTCATTGAAAAAGCGTCAGGTATTAAAAGCAGATATATTTACCAAAAAGAAGGTGCGCTCGATATCTCGCGCATGAAGCCAAAAATTGAGGCTCGTGAAGATGAAGCGCTATCCCACCAAGCGGAAATAGCAGTAGAAGCAGCCAAATTGGCGTTGGCTTCTGCAAACAAAACCGCCCAAGACGTTGATGCCGTTATTGTATCTTGTGCCTATACCCAACGTGCTTACCCAGCTATTGCGATTGAAGTGCAAGAAGCGTTAGGCATTGGAGGTTTTGGTTTCGACATGTTAGTGGCGTGCTCTGCCGCCACATTCGGTATGCATCGCGCGTACGAAATGCTAAGTGCCGGTAATGCTAAGTGTGTATTAGTTATTAACCCTGAATTAGTGTCACCGCAAATTAACTATACCGACAGAGACAGCCATTTCATTTTTGGTGACGTAGCCACAGCCACGGTACTAGAAACAGCTGAAACCGTGAATAGTGAGCACAGCTACGATGTTATGAGTACAAACGCGGTAACTAAGTACTCCAATAATATTCGCTCAAACTTCGGTTATATAACGCGAACAGAAGATGTAGACCCATATGGTGCAGACAAACTCTTTCATCAAGCAGGTCGCAAAGTGTTTAAAGAAGTCTGCCCTATGGCAGCAAGCCACATAGAAAGTCATTTAGATAGACATCAACTAACGGCAACTGATGTAAGACGTTGGTGGTTGCATCAAGCGAATATCAACATGAATACGCTGATCATTAAGCGTTTGTTGGGGCGTGATGCTAACGCTGATGAAGCACCTATTGTATTAGACGAATATGCTAATACGGCGTCAGCAGGGTCGGTTATTGCTTTTGGCTTGAACCATGAAGACTTAGTGGCCGGTGATGTTGGTGTGTTGTGCTCCTTTGGAGCAGGCTATTCAATTGGGTCATTGTTACTTAAAAAACGATAGGCATTAGCCTGAGCTGGCAGTAACCTAGTTTGCTGTCAGCACCACCTGCTAACAACAGAACTTTAAAAACAAAACCTTAAAAATAGAACCTTAAAAAAATAAAAAGCTGGGTGAGAATAAATAGGGATGATTTCAGATATAGGCTATGCCCTTAACAGTTTGGCTTACTTACTGTTAATGCTATTACTTTTTGCAGTACGAAAGCCTGGGTTAGCCAACCACTTGCTGGTATTAGCTACAGCTACGACGCTGTTCTGGTCTACTAGCATGATAACGGCACTGTTTGGTCCCATCAGCCTTTCCTGGTTGCTCACTATTGATGCGCTCAGGCAAGTGGCATGGTTGCTCTTTTTAGCTGGATGCCTGAAAAATAATTTCACCAACCTGTTCGATGTTCTGCGCCGCCCAACAACGCTTTTTATACTACTTCCCGGCTGCATAGCCTTGGTGCTGCCCCACGTCTTGTGGATTGATGCCTCGTGGCGTTATCTGATGCTGATTATTCTGGCCCTTGAAGTGCTTATCTTATTGGAAGTTATTTACCGTCAAGCGGATGCCGATCAATGGGCATATAAGCCTTTAATTTTATATCTTGGCGCTACCCACCTTTTTGATTTTGTTACTTACGCCAATGCCACCATGGTGAATCAGGTTGAGGTTAATTATATTGCGGCTCGTGGCTATATCTATTTCCTGCTTATTCCATTTTTAGTTATTGCCATTCGACGTATAAAGCACTGGGGCGTTGATATATTCATTTCCAGGGATGTAGTACTACACAGCTCTTTATTATTGGTTGCAGGCGCTTACCTTTTCATTATGGCCATTATTGGCTACGCCATCAGCTACGTAGGTGGAAACTGGGGCGCCATGGTGCAAACTATCTTGGTAGTTTTGTCGCTTGCCCTACTCGTTACCGTATTTTTGTCGAACTCCTTTAGAACCAAGTGTAAGGTCTTTATTACCAAGCACTTTTTTGCCAATCAGTTTGACTACCGCGTAGAGTGGATAAAACTAACCAAAACACTGTCTAGCTCAATGGACGCCCCTAATACCGTTCACGAAAGTGCGCTTCGCGGCATACTTGAAGCCATCGAATATGACTCTGGCAAATTGTATAAACGGGTAAATAACGACTTCGAGCAGTTGGCACAAGTTAATCCATTACCAGACACCCATGATGACTTAACTATCATTCGTACGCTAACAGAGTATTGTGCGTCTAATACCTGGTTAATTGATGTACATGAATACCAAGCCAAGCCATTTCATTACAAAGGGCTGCAAATCGACAGAGATATTTTAAAAGACTGGGGTTATCAGCTTTACTTGCCGTTTTACAAAAATGATGAAATTTGGGGCTTTGCTGTGCTTTCGGCTGGGGATAAAGAACGACTGAGTTTAAATTGGGAAGTGAGAGATTATCTCAATGCTATCACCGAGCAGGTGAGTATGTTTGTGTTCCATCATGAAGCTTCAAAGCTGGTGGCTGAAAATGCGCAGTTTGCTGCGTTCAATAGAATGTCTGCGTTTGTTGTGCATGATTTAAAGAATGTGATGGCACAAGTCGATTTGATCTTGGCCAACGCGCAGCAGCATAAACACAACCCCGAGTTTATTGAAGACACATTTGAAACATTGGAACATACCAAAGCGCGTATGGATAAAATGTTAAAGCAATTAACGGATAAAAAGATTAATGATGATGGGGCTCACACTTCGTGCTCGTTATCGCATATTATTAATGATGTAGTGGCAAACCGATGCATGGGGCTTCTTCCCGCCCCTAAAGTGCACTGCAGCAGCGAAGAGCCGGTATTAATTGATAAAGAAAAAGTCGCCAATGTTTTCTATCACCTAATAAGTAATGCGCAACAAGCAACCGAAGATAGCGGCGAAATAGATATTGTACTAACGCATGACATCCAAAACCGTGTTCAATATGTAATGATAGAGGACACAGGAACCGGGATGGATCAAGACTTCATCGATACTCGCTTGTTTACACCTTTCGATACCACGAAAGGTAACGCAGGAATGGGGATTGGTGCGTACGATGCGAAAACGTACATTGAATCTATTGGTGGGAAAATAAGCGTTCAAAGTGAACCAGGGAAAGGGAGTTGTTTTACGCTAGCATTTACGCTGAATTGAGCAAAGTGAGCGATGACAACCAACCTATGTTGATATGGACGAAGTAACACAGGAACAGACTGATGACAGATACCGTTTTAGTGGTAGATGACGATTTAGGTATTCAGAAACAATTAAAGTGGAGCTTAACCGACTACGACGTTGTTTTTGCTGACGATCATACCTCGGCAATTGCGCAACTGCGCCGTTACGAACCTAAAGTCGTGACACTAGATTTAGGGCTGCCACCCGACCCAGCAAATGCGTCGGAAGGCTTGAGAATTCTACAAGATATTATTTCCTTAGCGCCTAGAACCAAGGTCATTGTTGTCACCGGTAACAACGAAAAAGAGAATGCACTTAAAGCTATCAACTTCGGTGCCTACGACTTTTACCAAAAACCCATAGATTCTGACACCATAAAGCTACTCGTGTATCGCGCGCTTAATTTGGCGAAATTAGAGTTAGAAAACAGCATTTTATCCAAAGTGCGCACAGGTATGAGCCGTATCATTGGTAACAGTGAGTCTATTCAAACGGTAGTGCGTAAAGCTGAAAAAATAGCGAATACCGATGTGAGTACGTTACTGCTAGGTGAAAGTGGAACGGGTAAAGAGGTGTTTGCTCGCAGCATCCATGAACACAGCCCTCGTAAAGATAAACCGTTTGTTGCCATTAACTGTGCATCTATTCCTGAAAATCTTTTGGAAAGTGAGCTTTTCGGTTACGAGAAAGGCGCATTTACTGGCGCCAATAAAACGACCCTAGGTAAAATTGAAACCGCCCAAGGTGGCACGCTATTTCTAGATGAAATTGGCGATATGCCTATCGGACTGCAAGCCAAAATGCTACGTTTTTTACAAGAACGTGTTATTGAGCGAGTGGGGGGCCGTGCCGAAATTCCTGTGGATATTAGGGTTATTTGTGCGACCCACAGAGATTTGCAAACCATGGTGGCAGAAGAGCGTTTTAGGGAAGATTTATATTACCGTGTTGGTGAAATTCCCATTATGATCCCGCCGTTGCGAGATAGAGATCAAGATATTATCTTGCTTGCCCGTACCTTCCTTAATATTTATCGTGAAGAGTTTAATGCCAAGGCAAAGAGCTTTTCTGAATCTGCGATTAATTCCATGCTGGCTCACAAATGGCCTGGGAATATTCGTGAAATGCAAAATAAGCTGAAATCGGCAGTGATCATGGCCGAGGGTACAGTCATACAGCCTGATGACTTAGGTTTGTTCGCGGTAGATGGTAGTGGAGAGTCTGAAACCTTGAATCTTCGCGAGGTACGAGAGGTTGCTGAAAGTAAGGCAATTCGTAGGGCGTATCATCAAGCGGATAAAAATATGTCTAAAACCGCTGAATTGCTAGGTGTTACGCGCCCAACCTTGTACTCACTTATTGATAAATACCACTTGGATGACTTAAAAAGTTCGGCGTGAGACTCATCGAAAAGGCGTAGTTTGATGCTACGCTCTTGCCTATCGCACCCTTAGGTGCGATAGGCTTCATAAAGCCACTATTTAGGTATAACCTGTTACTACGACAAGCTTGGTCGAGCGCGCTAGTCTTATAGCGGATTCGTTGGGACAGCTTCACTGTGACAACTTCACTGCGACAACTCACAATGTCTCAAAACCCATGCTGCGTCTCCAGAGGTACTCAAACAGTGGCTCTGCTCAGGGAATATGGTATTGGCTGTGATGTTTAGCTAATAAATCATGCCCGTAAAAGGCGACATGCAACCCAATATTGCCCTGATCATCTTCGGTAAAAATTGGCGTCGAGCATTCATTACAGAAAAACTGTTTGCTGTTTGGCGATAGCTGTAGCTCACCTAGCATCGATGGCGCACAATCTATCACTAGATGCTCACGTGCACCGGCGATGGTGAGGTTAAGCGTTTCGCTGCAGGATAATGTTTCTACGTCCAACTCATCTTCGCTAATATCAGACAACTCAAATTGCACGGCCTGACACTGGCAACTACCTTTATACATAATGTACGCTCCTACTCATCGGGCCAATTTATGCTCGACAGCGTGTTAAATGATGTAGAAATGTATGACTGCTTAAAATGAAATTTTTTATCGAGAGGGGTGTCTTGCACATCGCCAATCAGGGCTTTATTGGTATCGATAACCCCAATCCACCCATTGCGGCCAGACATTTTGGTGGCATATAAACAATAATCTACCACTGAAAAGGTGCTCTTCCAGCTTTCTTCGAAGGACACATGTTCAACAGGGGGAAGAATACTAAAGCCGATACTGCAGGTAACACGAAGCGAGCGAGTATCGTCGATATGAAACACGTTATCATTTACTGCGGCGCGGCATCGTTCGGCCAGTTGGGGAAGGTCATCTCGCATAGAGTGACGGCATATTACCAAGAACTCTTCGCCGCCCCAGCGAATAAGTAAATCCGTTTGCCTGAAAACTTCTCGAAGGACGTCGGCGAACTGACTCAGTACTTTATCGCCCGCTAAATGGCCATGCTCATCATTAATACGTTTAAAATGGTCGATGTCTATTAAGAAGCAAAGCAGGTCTTGGTTGCGTTCATTGTGACCTTCTTGATGTTTGTTCGCATGAGCACTGCGCTTAAGTTCACCTGGCAATTGGGATTCAAGGTAGTGCCGGTTATACAAGCCTGTCAGGGAATCATGCAGACTCACTTGCTCAAGGGTTTTATAGGCTGTTTGTAGCTCAGAATTTTTTTGTTCAAGCTCTTTTGTTCGCTGCTTAACTTCACGGCGAAGCCTGATGGTTTGTTGGCGCTGAGTGTATCTGCTCCAAATGAGAAAAAGCGTTAATAACCCTGCAATTAAGGTACTCCAAAACAATGTCGTGCGCAGATTAGTTTGCTCGGCTTCAGCTAATGCCAGTTGTTTGGTTTTCTGTAATACCTGAATAGACTGTGCTTGACGCTCGATTTCTATTTCGGCTTGAAGTTGCGCAATAGCGACCTCGCTACCTGAGCTCAGCACCTCTTCTCGTATATTTTGCAATACCGACTGAATATCTAATGCGCGCTTAAATTCCCCCTTTGCTGCTAGGGCTTTCACTTGAATCGATAAGAAGTTCAGCTGGCTGCGTAAATCTCCGCGCCGTCTTGCTTCAATAGTGCCATTTTTAGCGTACGCTAGCGCATCGTCAAACTGTTGCAATGACATCATTGCATTGGCTAATGCTAGGCGGGCTTGTTGCAGCAACTTTTGCTGGCCTGTAGATTTAGCCACCGCGAGTGATTCCTCTAGCAACATCAAGCCTTGCTCTGTGTCACCGGTTTTTACCAGCGCTTCACCTAACCATGCCTGAGTAGTAGAAATTTCACTTGCCTCCCCATTCTCTTTTAATAGGGTTAGTGCGTGTGTAAGTGCTTCTGACGCTTCTTCAATATCGCCTTTAAGTAACAGCAAAGCGCCAATCTTACCCAGTATTTGAGCTGTTAGCGGCTTATCATTACTTGTTTTCGCTATTTGTAATGCGTCTTGATAATACGTGTTGGCCTCAGAAAACTGATTTAATGTGACATATATATCACCAATGGTGGCTAGACCTTGGCCGGTACTTTTATCGTCATGTTGTACCCGAAACAAACCCAATGCTTTTTTTAATGTGTAGAGTGCCGCTTGTACTTGGCCTTGTTCTTTTTGGACAAGACCAATTTCCATTTGAATGGTCGCATTTAACGGGAGGAACCCTTGTGTTTGCGCAATAGATTGTGCACGTCGCAGGTAGCCAATAGATTGCTCATAGTTCCCTAGAAAGCGTTGCGCGGTACCAAGATGGTGTAAGGTTTTTGCCATATCAATAAGTTGGCCGTGGCGGGTGAAGCCATCTAACGCAACGTACAGTGCATCGTTTGCAACGTTGAAACGAGATGCACTTTGTAATAATACTCCAACCTCAAAGAATGTACTGGCCGACAATGTACTTACCGACAATACGCCGCTTTGGTGAGCTTGTTCAATAGCAAGTAGGGTTTGACGCTCGGCTTCTTCGAAAGCACCGCTTTGAACGAATTCTTGAACAGTTTGAGTAAGGGCATTAGAAACTGCTTTTGTAGGCGAAGAAAAGCCCACTAAAGCGAAAAGTAGCGAAACGGTGACAATGCTGGTGGCAAAACGCCGAGCCGACTGTCTGGGCATTATAGAAGCTTCCTTACGACTACGCATTTATTGCCCTCCCTTTAATAAAGAAGAAGGACTGAAAATTTATGAGTAAAACTGAAGTGCTGATATCGTTATAAGCAGTCAATTTCTATCACTACTATTATGGCGAACAACCCGAAGAAATAACGTATCAGGCATTAGACTAAAGTATAAATTTGGCACGCAGAGTACCTGTTCTAATCAGAATTTACACATTAAATAAAACTGTTATGCTTTTTTGAGTTCGGCTTGCCGGAAGCGTAAGGCTGAATCATTCCCTGACAGGTTGAAACTTTTGTCTAACATAAAATAAGAATATAGTGAGATGCACAATATTGAAAAGCTTAATGTGTCTTAATAAGCATTAATATTAGTCGTTACGCATGCTAATTCATACCTTTACTCGGATTAGATGAACCGAGGCTGTTCTTTTTTCTTAGATTTCTCTATGCTAGCAACTTCATTTATTTGCGCGTAGCGAGAACACTATGACAGAAAGTCGTTTTATATCAAAAGAAGGTCAGCAAGTACCTTCCGTATCTATTCCTGTTCGCGATGGCGAAACGTGGGCAACTAAAACCACTGAAGAATTGTTTAGCAACAAAACAGTGGTGGTTTTTTCACTTCCCGGCGCGTTTACGCCTACATGTTCTTCTACGCACTTACCTCGCTACAATGCACTCGCCAAAGTTTTTAAACAGCATGGCGTAGATGACATATTGTGCATATCAGTCAACGATACGTTTGTAATGAATGCATGGGCAGCCGATCAAGAAGCAGAAAATGTTACTGTTATACCGGATGGAAATGGGGATTTTACTGACGGAATGGGTATGTTGGTAGACAAAGCCGATTTAGGTTTTGGAAAGCGTAGCTGGCGCTATTCTATGTTGGTTAAAAACGGCACTGTAGAGAAAATGTTCATTGAACCAGACGTGCCTGGCGACCCGTTTGAGGTTTCTGATGCCGACACTATGCTTGCTTATATAGCCCCAGGCGCTGAGAAACAAGCGCCGGTATCACTATTCACTAAGCCTAACTGCCCATTTTGTACAAAAGCGAAAGCGTTGTTAACCGACAAGGGTTACGACTTTGAAGAGATTGTACTAGGGAAAGATGCCTCGTTAACTAGCCTTAACGCAATGACTGGCCGTGACACCGTACCTCAAGTATTCATTGGCGGTAAGCATATTGGCGGGTCAGACGACTTAGCATTGTATTTTAGCTAAATACAAGTAACGACGGTAACAAAGCGCTTACTAACACAACATGTGCTAAAACAGGGCTTGTTGAGCTGAAATTTGTTAAAACAGCATACCGTCACAGTGTAACTGTAATAGCGTAAGGTCATTATTTAATGGCCTTATTTTGTTATAATTGGCTAATTGTAATGCCTTCTGGAGAATATACGTGCATTCAAAGTTTGCTCTCGCAAAATTATCTATACTTCCTGTTGCAGTAGTGTGCTTTGCATTGATAGGCACATTAATAGGAACATTTTTCGCTAGTTCTGCAGCAGCCAGCACTCTTGAAACACAAGACGCATTAACGCGATTTGCTGATTTTTATAAGCAAGAGTGGGGTGAAACGCAGCGATGTAAATCTTCTAAACTGCATCGCTACACGGTATGTGGCAACGTACTTCGCAACGAAGGTAATGCTCCCTTCGTGCTGCATCACGATACCCCTTCAAAGAAAGTGGCCGTGCTAGTCCACGGACTTAGTGATTCACCTTTCTTTATGCGAGAAATTAGCAATATTTTATTCAACGAAGGCTACGACGTTATTGTTCCACTGTTACCTGGGCATGGGTTGCGAGATGATGAGGGGGCAATGAGTGACAGCGATTTAGCCGAGCGTTGGCAAGCACATGTTGATGAGGTTATCGCGTTAGCTGATGACATGGGCGACACCCTGATTGTTGGAGGGTTTTCTACTGGTGGCGCATTAGCGGTCGATCAGTACCTAGACACAAATGAAAACATAGATGGGCTTATGTTGTTTTCTGGTGCATTGGCACTTTCTGAAAATGCCGAGAGTATGTCTAGAATTTGGGGTATTAAGTGGGTGGCGAAAATTGTGGATGGTAGTTATATCACGCACGGTCCGAACCCTTTTAAATACCCAAATGTTGCAGGCTTTGCGGGGTTAGAGTTGATGGATATTATTGAAAAAATTCGCGACGACTTCGAAGACGGCAAGCGTATTGAAGTGCCTCTTTTTGCTGCGCACTCTCAAGCTGATGCCACCACGCCTATTCACGGTGTAGAAAATCTAATGGAAAATAGCGCAGGGCCAAATACGTTTTTTGTTATCGATGCATCTTATGCGTTGTGCCACGCCGACCTTGTGGTGAACACGTCAATGTTACACGATATGAAGTTCAATAAAGTCATGGTAAATGAAAACGAAGAATGTGCAGTACCAAAAGCAAATCCTTTATTTTCAACCATGACAATGATGCTGAAAACCTATGCGCAACAATTCTAGCGTTTTACAGCTCTAACAAATGCGATTAAGCTTTAAGGCATGATAGCTAAATTGAAAAAGCAGCGACGTGGCTACGTCGTCATATTGATAATGGTTATTTCCTTGGTGACTAAATTGTCGCCGGGAATGGCTATGCCAAACACTATGCCAATGGCTACCTCAAAGGCCGCGACAACGCCTGCGGACGTGATGTCTAATGAAGCAAATTCTGAGTACAATTCATCAGAAGCAAGTCGCGCCAATAAAAAAATGCATGCTGGTGCTAGTGGGTGCCATTCAGCTATTTACGCTTCTACAAGCGAAGTAATCACGCCTTCAAGCGCTCAATCTACTGCAAAAAATGCTCACGCCATTCATAGTGGCTCAAGTGCTCCCCGCGAAGCTATGAAATCTAGTATGCACGGTGACACATCTGAGTCGTGCTGCGACGTCCAGTGTCAATGCCCTACAGGTGTATGTGCCACTGTTTATGCCGTCATAAATAACGAACTCTCGGTAGCAGTTATTGCGCCCACTCCGTTGGTGGTTTTTGTTAACCACCAAACTCCTTACACTATACCCAACACCCAATTTCGCCCCCCAAAATTCACTTTCGCAGGATAGTTGTATCTGGCGGGAGCGTATAGCACCCATGGTTTTCTTTTTATTCCCTTAGTACAAAGGGAAATTGATGTGGTTTTCTCATGTTTGCATTTAATCTGGGTATGATTTTTAACTACCAAACTCAAGTTCGATTACGTACTTGTTACCTTCAGCGTGCTTGGCTAGGGATATTACTTTTTGTAATTAATACACCTTCCCTCGCAACGACCCTCAGTCTTAAAGATGCGCAACATCTCGCACTAAACCAAGACGTTTATTTTCAAGGCAGCAAACTTGAAGAGGCTGCGTATCAGCACGATAGTAATGCGGCTGATAGTTGGGATAACCCCACAATCAGCACTACATTGCAAAGCGTGCCAACAGATGGATTTTCGCTGAATCAAGAGCCTATGACACAGTTGAAATTGGGTATTCGACAAGCTATGCCAAGGGGGAATTCCGCAAACATCTCCCGCACCATTGCCATTGAGCAAGCCCAAAAAGAACCTGTGAAAAGAGCAGCAAGGCGAGCGTGGTTGTTGCGAGAAGTGTCGCTGGAGTGGCTGGCGTGGTATCGGGCAGAGCAAACCCTAGCCTTGTTACGAGAAGAGTCGCACTCGTTAGTGCAATTACTCGAGACAGTAGAGTCGTCTTACCGAAGTGGTGTGGGGAGCACTCAACAGCAAGATATTATTCAGATTCGACTAGAGCGCCTTCGCTTAAAAGATACGATTTTGCAGAAACAACAAGCTGCATCGGTGGCTTTAGCGCAGTTGTCGAGATGGTTCGATTTCTCCAGTGAAGTCAGTTTTACTGTGCCCGAAACCCTTAATCATCACGATATATTCCCTTTTAATAAATCCGTAGCTAGACAGGTCAAACGACGTGACGTACTAGATGTTATTGACGCTCATCCTTCTGTGCAGTTACTTGCAAAAGACGAGTTGGTGGCTACACAGAAACTTAGTCTAGCCAAAGAGCAAACCAAACCTATGTGGGCCTTCGAAGCAGCCTACGGATATCGACAAGATGCCCAAAACGGCATGAGTCAGGCTGACTTTATTAGTGTGGGTGTCCAAGTCGATTTACCTTAGTGTGGGTGTCCAAGTCGATTTACCGCTGTTTAGCAGTAAGCGGCAAGATGCAAATGTGTCGGCATCAGCAGCAAGATTAGGGGTGACATCCACACAGCGACGACTAGAAGTGAGGCGATTAGCAGCCCTTGCTAAAGCACGTGAAGCAGAGCTTGTCAGTTTGTCCGCTAGGCAGCAATTATTTGATACCGCACTACTTGAACAATCAGAGAGTTTAGCCGAGTCAGCGCTTAATACATACATAGCGGATAAGGGCACATTCGACGGTGTAATGCGTGCACGTATCTTATATATATCAGCAAAGTTAGATGCCTTAGCGCTTCACGTCGATATAGCAAAGACTTTAGCCGAACTCGCTTACCTATATTACCCGCTGACAAACGAACAAAATCAGTTAACAGTTTCTCGATTAAAAGACAGATTTCTAGACACCCATATTTCAAGTAGCCATGTGCATACCCCATCCAGTGCACAATTCGGTTATGGACAATTCGGTTATGGACACCCACTTCAAAGCTCTGAATCAAACAATGAATCACTACTGACTAGAGTGGAGACTAAAGTGGACATCCACACTAATTCAAACATGGACACCCACAAAATCACTACCGACGGAGCAGCAAAACAATGAAGACACTATTTATTTTAATAGTCGGGTTACTCGGTGGCGCAGCGGCTATGTTTGTTTGGAATACAAATATGCAGGGCGAGGCTGCTGTTGAGAGTGTGGTTGCTGGCAGTGATGACAAGTTAATTAATAAAAAGCCCCTTTATTGGGTTGCACCTATGGATGATGCCTACCGTCGAGATAAACCGGGTAAGTCGCCAATGGGCATGGATCTAGTGCCTGTATATCCGGCATTGGATAGCAGTGAAAATCATGGTGAAGGTGAGGTGACAATTTCACCCCAGGTACAGCAAAATATGGGTGTGAAGTTTACCACGGTAAAACGAGGGCAACTGGATTTGACCTTTAGTGCTGTGGGGAATGTTACCTATAACGAAGACTACTTGGTGCATATCCACCCCAGAGTAGAGGGTTGGATTGATAAGCTGTTTATTAAAACGGAAGGTGAGGCCGTTAACCAAGGGCAAAAACTGTATACCCTTTATTCACCTGCTTTGGTGACTGCGCAAGAGGAATTTGTTATTGCGCTAAAGCGAGGAGACACACGCTTAGCCGCAGGTGCTAAACAACGTTTAAAAGCGCTGCACTTATCGGATGGGTTTATTGCGCAACTCGAAAAAAGCCGCGAGGTTTCACAAACTATTACCTTCTTTGCTCCCCAAGCCGGCGTGGTAGAACATTTAGGCGTTCGCGAAGGGTTCTACGTTCAACCTGGCACCACGGTGCTTAGCATTGCTCGTTTAGACAGTGTATGGGTTGAAGCGCGCGTATTTGAACAAGATGTCCCTAAAGTGGCACTTGATCAGCAGGTATCGGTCACGTTTGACTATCTGCCAAATAAAATCTTTTCAGGAAAAGTTGATTTTATCTACCCAGCACTTGATGTTGAAACACGTACGCTCAAAGTACGGGTTACTTTAAAGAACGACAGCGGTGATATTAAACCGAATATGTTCGCCAATATGATTTTTACCAAGCAAACCGAAAGGCCTGTGCTGTATGTGCCTTATCAAAGCGTTATTCAAATACAGTCGCAGGACCAAAATCAAAATCTCGGCCAAAACCGAGTCGTTATGAACGTCGAAGAAAACTTCAAATCTATAGCCGTCAACGTGGGGCGTAAAGCCGGGGAGTTCATTGAAATAACTCAAGGCGTAAATGAAGGTGACAAAATAGTGCTGTCGGCGCAGTTTCTGATTGATTCAGAGTCGTCTAAAACATCAGATTTCAAGCGTATGCAGTCTCATGGCGATCAGGAAATGGTAAAAGACAACAAGCCAATGTCTGATATGCCTAAGCAGGGGCTAATGCAACATGACCTAATGCAACACGATTCAACAAAACATGGCTCAACACAACACGATTCAACCCAAAAAGAATCAAACCTGCCAGAGAAATCCCATCATGGAGTACATCATCAGGAAGTGAACCACGAGGCCAAGCATCACGAGGCCAAGCATCACGAGGGCATGCACCATGATTGAAGCCATCATACGCTGGTCGGTGGCCAATCGCATATTAGTGCTGCTGGCAACGGTGTTTATCTCTATTGGTGGGGTAATAGCGGTAAAACAAACTCCCATTGATGCTATTCCTGATTTATCAGATGTTCAGGTGATTGTTAAAACCAGCTATGCAGGGCAATCGCCTCAAGTGGTGGAAGATCAAGTAACCTATCCGCTCACCACTGCCTTAATGTCTGTGCCGGGTGCAAAAACAGTTCGAGGATTTTCATTTTTTGGTGACTCTTATGTGTACGTTATTTTTGACGACAGTACCGATATGTATTGGGCACGAAGCAGAGTGCTGGAATACCTTAGCCAAATAACCTTGCCTGATGGCGTGGTACCCAAACTGGGGCCTGATGCGACTGGGGTAGGTTGGGTTTACATGTATGCCCTTGTTGATGAGTTACACAACTACGATGCTGGTGAGCTTAGGGCTTTGCAAGACTGGTTCTTAAAATACGAATTGCAAAGCGTGCAAGGGGTGTCGGAAGTCGCCTCTGTAGGCGGCATGGTTAAACAGTATTTACTGCAACTTCATCCGCAAAAGTTGCAAGCGTATAACGTGCCTTTACGTCATATTGAAACGGCACTCGCCCGAGGCAACAATGCAGCGGGGGCGTCAGTGATAGAAATGGCTGAAGCCGAGTATATGGTGACATCTTCTGCCTATCTTACGGGTACTGAAGATATTGCTAATATTCCTTTAGGCGTTGTTCACAATGGCGTGGCGATAACGATAGGCCATGTCGCGAGTGTAGTAGAGGCGCCACTTATGCGAAGAGGCATCGCTGAGCTAAACGGAAACGGCGAAGTGGTAGGTGGCATAGTGGTGATGCGCTTTGGCGAAAATGCTAAGGCGACCATTGATAATGTGAAGGCGCGTATTGAAACGTTGAAGGCCAGTTTACCTAATGGCGTAAATATTGTACCTGTATACGACCGTTCCACCCTTATCGATAATGCCGTCGATAACCTATGGAGCAAGCTTGTTGAAGAGTTACTTGTGGTGGGTGCCGTCTGCTTAGTGTTTCTTTTTCATGTGCGGTCGTCGCTGGTTGCCATAATCACATTGCCAATTGGCATATTAATGGCCTTTATTGTAATGAAGTTTCAAGGCCTTAACGCAAATATTATGTCTTTAGGTGGTATTGCCATTGCTATGGGGGCCATGGTGGATGGCGCTATTGTGTTGGTGGAAAACCTGCATAAGCATATTGAACGAGCGACAGCGCAAGGAGAGCAAGTAAAAGGTGAAGCGCGTTGGGCGCTAGTGGTGAAGTCGGCCACCGAAGTGGGGCCAGCCCTGTTCTTTTCACTGTTGATAATTACCGTGTCTTTTATCCCTGTTTTTACCTTAGAAGCACAAGAAGGGCGAATGTTTGCCCCTCTCGCTTTTACGAAAACCTATGCCATGGCTGCCGCTGCGGCGTTAGCCATTACCTTGGTGCCAGTGTTAGCCGGCTATTTCGTGACAGGCAAGCTAAAAGCAGAGCATCGCAACCCGTTAAACAGGGCTATTTCGACAGGGTATGTTAAGGCGTTAACGGCTGCGCTGAACCACCCTCGAAAAATAGTGTTCGCAGCCCTTATTGCGTTAGTTTCTGTAGTATGGCCAATGCAGCATATCGGTAGTGAATTCATGCCATCTTTGGATGAGGGGGACTTACTCTATATGCCTACTACTTACCCTGGAATTTCGGTGGGCAAAGCCAGAGAGTTGCTACAACAAACCGATAAGCTGATTGCCACAATACCCGAGGTGCAAAATGTATTCGGTAAAGTGGGTAGAGCAGATACCGCTACCGATCCTGCGCCTTTAACTATGATAGAAACCTTTGTGCAATTAAAGCCAAAATCCCAGTGGCGTGCAGGTATGACAACATCAAAATTGAAGGAAATATTAAACAGTACGGTGCAATTTCCAGGCGTATCCAATGCGTGGGTGATGCCAATTAAAACGCGTATCGACATGCTCGCTACTGGTATTAAAACGCCGGTGGGTATCAAAATAGCGGGGCCAGAATTAGCGGGCATTCAGCAGGTGGGTGTACAAATAGAACAAGCGCTACAAGACTTTGAGAATACCGCATCGGTATTTGCCGAGAAAGTTGCAGGTGGGCGTTATATCACTATTGATATTAGTCGTGATAGGGCGGCGCGATATGGGCTTAATATCGCTGATATCCAAGAGGTCATCAACACTGCTATAGGTGGGCGTACATTGGGTGAAACCGTAGAGGGAAGGCAGCGTTTTCCTATCAGTATGCGTTACCCACAACAATACAGAGATTCTCCAGAAGCGCTAAGACAACTTCCCATAGTGTTAGCAAACGGTGCCAATATTACCTTGGGCGAGGTAGCCGATATTGCTATTGAGGTGGGGCCCGCAGCAATAAAAAGCGAAAATGCTCGATTAAACGGTTGGGTATTTATCGATATTGAAAGCGGCGATTTAGGCAGTTACGTACAAAGCGCAAAAGAGCATATTGCTAATACGGTTTCATTGCCTCCAGGCTACTCCTTAACGTGGGCGGGGCAGTTTGAATACTTAGAAAGGGCGGAAGCACGGCTTAGCATAATGGTGCCATTTACCATAGCCGTTATCGTGTTGCTGCTGTATTTAAGCTTCAGGCGAGTTGCCGATGTAGCACTTATTATGGTTACCTTGCCATTGGCACTAATTGGCAGCTACTGGCTACTGTATGCACTGGAGTTCAACTTCTCTGTAGCCGTTGCCGTTGGGTTTATTGCCTTGGCGGGTGTCGCGGTTGAAATAGGCGTTATTATGCTGGTGTACCTGCATCAAGCGGTTGAAGCGTTTGATGGAAAAGCTTGCTCTACTACGCATGCCCAAGCATCTGCTGAGCAAATAAAACAAGCACTTAAAGAAGCCATCATTGAAGGCGCCACCCGGCGTGTTAGGCCGGTAATGATGACGGCGCTGTCTATTATAATAGGCTTACTACCTGTGCTGTATGCAACGGGAACCGGTGCTGAAATTATGCGACGTATTGCTGCACCCATGGTAGGAGGCATGTTAAGTGCGCTAGCGCTAACTCTGTTTGTGCTACCTACTATGTTTTACCTTGTTCAGGCGTGGCAGATGAAGCGACGTTCGTAAGAAAACACGCTACATAACCACCTTAGAAACAAAAAGGCAGTTAGGATAACCTAACTGCCTTTTTAGTATTTGTTCGGCTGTTTTATTTCAACGATTAATGCTTGCTGGCGTATTCTTCCACTTGGGTCCATACACGCAGTAAATTTCCGCTCAAGATTTTTTCAATATCTGCACGGCTGTATTCTCTGTCCAGTAACCCCTGAACTAAATTAGGAAAGCTAGCCACATCTTTCAGGCCGATAGGTAACGAGTCACCTACGCCGTCATAATCAGAACCAATTCCTACGTGCTCAATACCAACCAGCTCTACCACATGGTCGATGTGGTCAAGCACTTCATCAAGTGTTGAGTAAGGGTAAGGTACTTCTTTACGGTAGTTAGCTTCGAAGTCTTCCAGTTTCGGGCTATCTTCACCTTCAGCGGCAATTAATGCTTTGCGCGCTTGTGTTAACCCTGTACGCCATTTACCCGCTTCTTTTGTGACAAAGCTTGAGCCAAAGTTGATCATGATAACGCCGCCATTATCGCCAAGCGCTTTAACCATTTCGTCATTCATATTACGCTCGAAGCCAGGTGTAAAGCGGCGAAGCGATGAGTGAGACGCAATGACAGGGACCTTGGTCAGCTCAATAACTTGATAAAAGGCATCGTCAGATACATGAGAAATATCGAGCATGATGCCGATGTTGTTCATCTCAGTAACCAGTGTTTTACCAAACGGGCTTAACCCGTTCCACTGACGGCGCAAATCGTATGACGAATCTGAAATATGATTCGACTGACTGTGCGCAAGTGTAATGTAGCGAATGCCACGTTCGTGAAACGCTTCTAAATTAGCTAAATCGCCTTGAAGTGGAGAGCCATTTTCCATCCCCATGGGTAATGAAATAATGCCTTTCTCGAACTGGGCTTTTACGTCTGACGGGCTTTTGGCAATGGCAAATTTATCAGGGGCTCGCGCCACAATGGCTTCCACAGAATCAATAAGCAGATGAGCAAGCTGGGTAGATTCCGGTGAATTATCTAAACTCGCAGGTACGTAAATTGACATGAAAGGGGCATTTAAACCGCCTTTGACCGCGCGAGGGTAATCAAAGTCTCCGCCTTCTGTGGCTTTGGTGACATCTACCCATGCATTTTTAACCCGATAAGGCACATCAATATGGCCATCAACAATAATCGTTTCTTGGGCTATTTTTACCGCTTTTTCGCTTGCGGCATAAGTGGGGACATCGGCAGCAACAGCCTGCGCGCAAAGTAAAGTGGAGATCGCGAGTGCACAAGATTTTAGCGGGAAGAAGCCCTTCATTTTTGTTTTTCCTTATCGTTGTTGTAAGACAAAAGACTAAAAGAAAACCTTCATGCCTACAATGGCCCGAACGCCTTAATCTTTTATTTCTTCTGATTTCCTTTCATTTCGGGCTTTTTTATTCTCAAAGCCCCTAAAAACAGTTAAATTGTGCGTTTTTAGAGCGGTTACTACCATTCACTTTAATTTTACATTGCAATAAAAATTTAAAACTTGTTATTGTGTTGACGCGTGACTTCATAACGCGAATGCGGGATACTCCCGAGCGCGTCGCCGAATAGGATGAGAGTGAGTTCATCCGCGCGGCCTACATAATTTTTCGTGGCACCCCTCACTTCTCAGTTATTTTACAGGGGCCACAGTAAACAAGTATGAGAAAGTAAAATGGCTATTAATTTTGTACCGCTAGATAAAGAAAAACACAAAGACTTAAAAGTCGCGGTTAGCAATACCTTTAAGTTTGCGAAAGATACGCACCTTGCTGCAGCCACTATTCGTGAGTTTGCTCAATTGGCTGCCACTATGCCGCTAGTATTTATTGAAGATGCTAACGCTAAGCGCCACCATGTTGTTGCAATGCTTGGCATGGAACAGAACAAAAACCTGTTTCTTACTGGCGACAAATGGCAGGGCCCTCACGTTCCAATGAACATTCTTCGTTACCCTTTTGATGTTCGCCCTGATGGCGAGAAGTTAGGCGTATACATTGATGAAAACAGCGACCTAATCGGTGAAGAAGGTGAAGCCTTATTTACTGACGCTGGTGAGCCAACGGAATTCTTGCAAAACCGTCAGCAGTTTTTAGCTGACCTTGCTAACAGCGAAATGATGACTCAGCGTTTTGTTCAACAAGTTGTTGACCTAGACCTGCTAGACCCAATTCAAATTCGTCTTACTTACCAAAGCGGCCAACAACGTAACGTTACTGGCATGCTAAGCATTAACGAAAAGAAAGTACTTGAGTTGCCAGAAGAGAAAGTGACTGAGCTTCACAAGTCTGGTTTCTTAGGCGCTATGTACGCGGTAATGATGTCAGCAGGCCAATTGAACCGTTTGGTTGAGCTTTCAAATGGTACAGACAACCCAATTCGCAGCATGCAATTGTCAGTGGTTAAACCTGAAGAAGCACAAGCTGAAGCGCCAAGCGCATAGGTATTATCACCCACTAGGGTGATTGAAGCGCTAAGCTAGATAATAAAACCGATACTGGGAAACGAGTATCGGTTTTTTCGTATTTATCATATTTACTTTCCCCAACCCCTTTTTATTTTGCCCCTCTTTTCTTAGGGGTTATCAACTACTTCGCCAAAACACTGTATATGCACACAGTTCAAAGCCAGTAAATACGTGGCCTTCACTGTGCTTTTTAGCTTGACAGTGGGGATCAATGATACCTAAACTGTCAATCAGTGGGTAAATGTGGCGAATAGTGGATCGAACCATCATTGTTTTGCAGATCAGTACTCAAAAAAACAAGAAAACCAAGAGCAAAATATAGAAGGCTAGGGGAATGTTCCGCGGCGCTAACGCAATCAATCTGGATACAAAAGGCAGACTAGCGATACCAACAAAGTATCGGCAGTCGCTGCTGGATGATTGTAATGGACAGCTGGTCTGTACGGTCGATACACAGCAAAGTTGTTTGCTGCTTTACCCACTTCCCGAATGGGAAGAAATTGAGCTTAAACTCATTAAGTTCTCAAGCATGATTCCAGCGGAAAGACGCATGCAGCGTTTATTACTCGGCCATGCTACTGAAGGTGAAATGGATAAAAGCGGACGAATTCTGCTTCCTACTCCGCTACGCCTTCATGCTCACCTATCAAAAGAAGTCATGTTAGTTGGTCAGTTGAATAAGTTTGAAATTTGGGATGCCGAAGTATGGGCTGAACAAGTTGAGCTTGATATGGATACCGAACGCAAAGGCGAATTTGAACTCACCGAACGTTTACAGGACTTTTCCTTATGAGCCAATCTAACGAATTCAAGCATGTTTCTGTGTTACTCGACGAGTGTATAGAAGCCCTAGCTATCAAACCTAACGGTATCTACATTGATGCCACATTCGGTCGTGGAGGCCATTCTGCGCATATTCTTGATGCGTTGGGTAGCGATGGTAGCTTAATTGCGTTTGATCGCGACCCACAGGCTATAGAGGCGGCTAAGCGTTTTGCCGATGACAGCCGCTTCCGTATTATTCATTCTCCTTTTGGCGACATGGCCGAAGAAATTGAAGCCTTGGGTTTAACCGGAAAGATTGACGGCGTATTAATGGACTTGGGTGTTTCGTCTCCTCAACTTGATGATGCCGAACGTGGCTTTAGTTTCCTTCGCGACGGCCCGCTAGATATGCGTATGGACACCTCACGCGGTGAAAGTGCAGCCGATTGGCTAGCCCGCGCTGAAGAACAAGACATTACCCAAGTAATTAAAGAGTTTGGTGAAGAGAAGTTTGGTAAACGCATCGCGCACGCCATTGTAAATACTCGCGAAACCACGCCTATTACCCGTACTGCTCAGTTAGCCGCACTTATTGATGAAGCCGTACCAGTAAAAGATAAGTTTAAACACCCAGCTACACGTGCATTCCAAGGTATCCGAATTTACATTAATGCTGAGCTAGAGCAGTTGCGAATAGGCCTAAAAGCAGCGACTCAAGTGTTAGCAAAAGAAGGACGCTTGGCGGTTATTTCGTTTCATTCTTTGGAAGACCGACTCGTAAAACGCTTTATAAAAGACCAAAGCAAAGGCAAATCAGTACCGCATAATTTGCCCATAACCCAAGCTGAAATAGATGCCGATAAAGTATTAAAAGCGTTAAGCCGTGCCATAAAACCCTCTGAATTGGAGATTGCGAACAACGTTCGCTCACGCAGTTCCGTGTTAAGGGTGGCCGAAAAGCTATGACGTTAGGTAAGCCTGATAGGGCAAATACAAACTTCAGTTTACTGCTGATTATTGTGTCAGATTTAACCCGCAACAAGTTGCGGGTTTTGTTGTATTTAGCGGTTCTGCTTAGTGGCATGGCGGTTATTCTTGGTAGCCACCAAAATCGTCAGCAAGTTATTGCCCTTGAAGACCTGATGCAACAGAAAGATGAGCTCGATGTTGAATGGCGCAACTTAGTGCTAGAACAACGTGCGCTTACCGAACATAACCGCATTGAAACCTTGGTTGAAAAGCAACTTGATATGTACCGTCCTACAGCCGATGACGAAGTGGTAGTGAGGCTTAAATGACCACGTCTACCGTTAAACGTAGCCGCAAAGCGAGCGGAGCAAAACAAAACGTCACACCAAGCTTGGTGCACTGGCGCTTTGTGGTTGTGCTTATCGTGGTTATCTCGGTTTTTGCGGCACTGGCTGCCCGCGCGGCGTTTATTCAAGTTATTGAGCCTGATGAACTTATCCAACAAGGCGATAGCCGTACCTTGCGTACGCGCAACATGCCTACCTATCGCGGACTGGTCACAGACAGAAATGGGGTTGAGCTAGCCGTTAGCGTGCCGGTTCGAGCCATTTATGCCGATCCTAAAATTATTCATGAGAACGATGGCCTTGCTGAGCCACGTCGTTGGCAAGCACTGGCCGACGTACTAGGCCAGTCGGTAGATAGCTTACAAGAAAAAGTGAGCAATCCTAAACGCCGTTTTGTGTACTTGCAGCGTCAAGTGTCTCCTGCCATGGCCGAGTATGTTGATAAACTTGATATTCCAGGTATTTACTTACGCCGCGAAAGTCGTCGTTATTATCCTACCGGTGAAGTGTCGGCTCAATTAATCGGTGTTACCGATGTTGATGATACAGGTGTTGAAGGCCTAGAGCGTATGTACGATGAGTGGCTTACTGGTACGCCAGGTTCCCGCAAAATTCGTCGAGATGCCAAAGGTCGTCAGGTAGAGATTTTAGAAACCACCACGGGTGAGGATGCGGGTAATCTGCAACTGACTATCGACCAACGTATTCAAGCGTTAGCGTACAAAGAAATTAAAGAAGCCATGATTTACTATCAATCCAGTTCTGCCTCGGCAGTGGTGATTGATGTAAAAACGGGCGATGTACTGGCCATGGTAAATGCGCCGTCTTTTAACCCTAACGATCGCAGTAATATTTCACCCCACCGCATGCGTAACCGCGTCATTACGGATGCATTCGAGCCAGGCTCTGCGTTAAAGCCGTTAGCGGTACTAACTGCTATGGAATTTGGTGAAGTAGGAGCGGAGGATGTCGTAGATACCAACCCTGGTTGGATGCGCCTAGGCGGAAGCTTAGTTAAAGACTCGCGTAACTATGGCGAGCTTACCCTTGAAGAAATTATTCAGCATTCAAGCAATATGGGTACTTCGAAATTAGCGCTGTCTGTGCCTAAGCAATTTCTACTCGACACCTATTACAACATTGGGTTGATGTCAGATACTGGCCTAAATATGGCCGGTGAAAGCAGTGGTATCTTCTACGACCGAAGCCGTTGGTCTGAATTCGAACTTGCCACCTTGTCATTTGGCTATGGGATATCGGTAACCACTGCGCAACTTGGGCGGTTATACGCCACATTGGCGAATGGCGGTATCAAGCAGCCACTGAATATTATTAAGTCGCCACAGCAAACCGGATGGCAAGGTCAGCCTGAACGGGTTATCAGTGAAGAGAATGCAAAAGCCATAGTCCAAATGATGGAAAGCGTAACCCAGCGAGGCGGTACAGCGAAAAAAGCGGCCGTTCCAGGTTACCGTGTGGCAGGAAAAACAGGTACCAGTCGTAAGGCTGTGGCAGGTGGTTATGGCGAAGAGTATGTGAATATCTTTGCTGGTATTGCCCCTGTTTCCGACCCAAGACTTGTCACTATTGTGCTTATTAACGAGCCTGGTGGTGATTTGTATCACGCCGGTGACACTGCAGCACCTGTGTTTTCGTCAATCATGGGCGGTGCTTTACACATGTTAAATGTAACTCCCGATGACAAGCACGTGACGTCAGGCGCATGGCTGAAAGGAGGCAACAGTGGTAGTTAATTCCTTTATTCAAAGTACGCGTGCGCTGTTAGCAAAGTTTGGCATAGACGCGCCAGATATTCGTATTGAAGGCCTAACTTTAGATAGCCGTGATGTGAACACAAAAACAGCATTTGTAGCGGTTAAAGGTCATGAGCGTGACGGAAGAGATTTCATACCACAGGCAATTAGTTTAGGCGCGCGTGTCATTCTGGCGCAAACTGACGACAGTCAAGCCCATGGCCAAATGGAAATGCGCGACCATTCGGTAATTATTTCGCTATATCAATTACCTAGCATGCTATCGGCATTGGCGGCTGCATTTTACGATTACCCCGCTTTGAAAATGATGACAGTGGCGGTAACGGGAACTAACGGAAAAACCTCGACAGTTCAATTGCTTACCCAGTTAAAAGATGCGCTAGGTACGCGCAGTGCAAGCGTTGGCACTCTTGGCAGTAGCGTATATGAAGGTGAAAATACCCAATGGGTTACGACCGCCGCGGCTAATACCACCCCTAATGCTATTCGTTTGCAGTACGTGTTGGCAGAGTTTGTGCAATGCGAAGTGCGACATACGGCGTTTGAAGCCAGCTCTCATGCATTAGTGCAAGGCCGGTTAAGCCAAGTGAAAACGGATATTGCAGTATTCACCAACTTAACGCGAGACCATCTTGATTATCACGGCACCATGGAAGAGTACGCTAAGGCAAAACGTTTGTTGTTAGATCAACCTGGCCTTGAAGCTGTTGTATTGAATGTAAACGACAGTGAAAGCCAGAATTGGGCTGACTACTTAGACGCTAATGCAGCTAAAGATGGAAGCTCAGAAGAAATAGCAATTAGTAAGCCGAGAGTGACACGAGTATGGACAGGGTTTGAACCTACTGATGATGTTTTAGCCACGCACAAACAACCACAAGATCGCCATTGTTTCGCCACAAATGTTTCATACCATTCTTCAGGAATTCGATTCGACCTTGTTTCTTCATGGGGCACAGCACCTATTGAATTGGCATTGTTTGGCTCGTTTAACGTGAGCAATACGCTAAGCGCTATTTCATGTTTATTGGCGCAGGGCGAACGCTTTGAAAATGTAGTGCGGGTAGTGAATGGTTTGCAACCTGTACCGGGAAGAATGGAAGTGTTCCCCGTTGGGGGTAGTGCCAGCGTAATTGTTGATTATGCGCACACGCCAGACGCGTTAGAACAAGTGCTGAAAAGCGCTAAAACACATACTGCCGGCAAAGTGTGGTGCGTGTTTGGGTGTGGTGGCGATCGCGATAAAGGCAAGCGTCCCTTAATGGGCGCGGCGGCTGAACAGCATGCTGACGTAATTGTCATTACCACTGACAACAGTCGTAGCGAGTCGCCAGAAAGTATTGCTAGCGATATTAAGGCGGGCTTGCAACGCCCTAATGACGCAGTTGAAGAAGCAGACAGAGAAAGCGCTATTCGCTATTGCTTAGATAGTGCAGATGAGAACGACATTATTATAGTGGCCGGTAAAGGCCATGAAGATTACCAAATTATTGGTACCCAACAGACAGACTATAACGAACGTACAGTTGTGGCGCGACTACAGCAGGAGTACAAAAAATGATAACTACAACACTGTCGTGGATAGCCAGCCAAATTGACGGCAAACTTGACGGACAAGATTGTGAAGTCAGTGCGGTAAGTACAGACACGCGAACCATAGATTCGGGCTCTGTCTACCTTGCACTAAAAGGCGAAAATTTTAACGGCCATGAATTTGCGAAAAGCGCAGAAAATGCAGGGGCGAGCGCAATTATTGCCAGCGAACCTGTGAATGTTTCCATTCCTGTGGTGTATGTTGAAGACACTAAACTGGCTTTAGGCCTTTTAGGCGCTGCCGTAAAACGTGAAATAGCACCTAAAACCATCGCTATCACAGGAAGTAGCGGTAAAACTACCGTGAAAGAAATGTGTGCGGCTATCCTTGAGCGTCGCGGTTCAGTACTCGCCACAAACGGAAATTTCAACAATGATATTGGGGTTCCGCTTACCTTACTTCGCCTAGAACACCACCACGAATACGCGGTGATGGAATTAGGTGCAAACCATCTAGGTGAAATTGCGTACACCACTAATCTGGTTAAGCCTGATGTCGCCACTATTGTAAATGCTGCTGCTTCTCACCTTGAAGGGTTTGGGAGTTTGTTAGGTGTAGCTCGTGCAAAAAGCGAAATCTTTAAAGGCTTAGGCGATAGCGGCACTGCCATCGTTAATGTAGACAGCCAATTTGCCGATTTCTGGCAAGGCAAGCTCAAGCAAAAGCGGGTATTAACTTTCTCGCCAATGCAAAAGAACGAAGCCGACTTCACAGCAGAAGATATCATTGTAGGTCTTGATGGTTGCGCAGCATTTCAGTTGTGTAGCAACGAAGGTGAAGCTGCTATTCAATTAACAATTCCGGGTATCCATAATGTGGGGAATGCGCTAGTTGCTGCGGCCCTTACTATGCAATTGGGTGCCACCCTTGAGAACGTACGCGACGGTTTGCTTGCGATGAAGCAAGTGAAAGGGCGCTTGAATGTTAAGACATTAGGTAGCCAAGTACGTTTGCTTGATGACACTTACAACGCCAACGTTGCTTCTGTGAATGCGGCTATCGATACACTAAGTACCTTCTCTGGCATTAATGTTTTGATACTGGGCGACATGAAAGAACTCGGCGAAAAAGCGCGTTTCTATCATGAGCAGGTAGGTAATTACGCACTAAGTAAAGGTATCGATTACCTGTATTCATTTGGTGTGTTAAGTCAGTCGGCCAGCGCGGTTTTTGACGCGGCACCTGGAAAAAACGGCGAGCATTTTACCGACATCGACAGTTTGGTGAGTGCGTTAGAGCAAGACTTACAAGTAGAACAACAAGATATTTCAATTTTAGTAAAAGGCTCACGCAGTTCTCGTATGGAACGCGTGGTAGAGGCGATCGAGGCCTCTTCGCTGGGAAAGTTTGAACGCCGTCGGGAGCGTATTGCATGTTAATTTGGCTAGCTGACTGGCT
This sequence comes from Alteromonas sp. K632G, assembly GCF_017653625.1. Classification (NCBI taxonomy): domain Bacteria; kingdom Pseudomonadati; phylum Pseudomonadota; class Gammaproteobacteria; order Alteromonadales; family Alteromonadaceae; genus Alteromonas; species Alteromonas sp. K632G. The sequence goes on along the minus strand of NZ_JAGGDM010000017.1, from coordinate 82,066 downwards.
GACACAATTTGATACTGGGTTTAACGTATTTTCATACCTTACCCTAAGAGCGATTTTAAGTACGCTAACGGCGTTGCTCATTGCTATTTTAATTGGCCCTAAAATGATTCGTTATTTGCAAACCATGCAGATAGGACAAACTGTACGTGATGATGGCCCGCAAAGTCATTTATCTAAATCGGGTACACCTACTATGGGTGGCTTATTGATTTTAGCGGCTATAGTAGTGAGTGTCTTATTGTGGGCAGATTTAAGTAACCGCTACGTCTTAGTGACCTTAGCCGTAGTGGTGTCGTACGGCATTATCGGGTTTGTGGATGACTATCGCAAAGTGATCCGTAAAGACTCAAAAGGCTTGATTGCGCGCTGGAAGTATTTCTGGCAATCGGTGGTAGCCATTGGGGTAGCTTTCTTCCTATATAGCAGTGCCACATTAAGTGCTGAAACCTCATTGCTTATCCCTTTCTTTAAAGAAGTGTTTCCGCAACTAGGCGCCTTTTTTATCATTATTACTTACTTTGCCATTGTGGGCACAAGTAACGCAGTCAACCTAACCGACGGCCTTGATGGATTAGCCATCGTGCCGACTATTTTAGTGGCAGGTGCTTTCGCTATTTTTGCTTATGTAACTGGGAACGCGAATTTCGCCGATTACCTTAATATTCCGCATATTCCCCTTACCAGTGAGTTGGTTATTGTGTGTACGGCCATTGTTGGTGCTGGGCTAGGATTTTTATGGTTTAACACCTATCCAGCACAAGTCTTCATGGGCGATGTAGGTTCATTGGCATTAGGTGGCACATTGGGCGTACTAGCCGTATTAGTTCGCCAAGAAATTGTACTGATTATTATGGGTGGTGTGTTTGTAGTAGAAACCTTATCGGTCATTTTGCAAGTGGGTTCATTTAAGTTGCGTGGACAACGTATTTTTAGAATGGCACCTATTCATCACCATTACGAATTAAAAGGTTGGCCGGAGCCGCGAGTTATTGTGCGCTTCTGGATCATTTCTATCATTTTAGTCCTTGTTGGGCTGGCAACGTTGAAACTTAGATAATGACATATAACGTACGTGCACATTCTTATGTGGTAGGCGGCCTGGGAGTAACAGGTCAGGCTTGCGTGCGTTTTCTAAAACAGCAAGGGGCGAAGGTTAAGGCCTTTGATACCCGCGATACTTTCAATGTGTCAGCACCATTAAATATCTGCGTAACCACTGGGACATTACCTCGTGACTTCTTTGCAGGCGTTGATACCTTGGTACTAAGCCCAGGCTTACCGCTTAACATTGAACAAGTGGAACACGCAAAAGCCTGTGGTGTTGAAGTTATTGGCGACGTGGAATTGTTTGCACGTCTTAACAATACGCCAACCATAGGAATAACTGGTTCAAATGGTAAAACCACGGTTACCCTGCTAACAACGCATATGCTGAAAGCTTGTGGGTACGAGGTGTGTGAGGCGGGTAATGTAGGGCGCCCAGTACTTGAAACCCTTCCAGAATCCATGGCAGAGCTTGAAACTCAGTCTTCTTCTTTGGATGTCATTGTTTTAGAGCTTTCCAGTTTTCAGCTTGAAACGACTTCTAGCTTGAAGTTGAACGCCGCATCGATTTTGAATGTTAGCGATGACCATTTAGATAGACACGGCGATATGCAGCAATACATAGCTGCCAAACAGCGTATTTTTAGTCATTGTAATACCGCAGTAGTTTGGCGCGGCGACAAGCAGGTTACGCCAACTTCAAATTGTGAAAACACTATCACCTATGGCCTTGATATTAGCGATACCGGCTTTGGTTTACGCGAAGGCGTTATAACCTTCAACGGTGAAGCGCTGCTTAATACCGCCGATATTCGATTGGCTGGCATGCACAATGTGCTTAACGTGATGGCGTCGCTGGCATTATGCCAAGCGTTTAGTACTTCATTGAATAAACCAGCCCTGCTTAATACAGCCGCACGTGCAGTGGCTAGCTTCACTTCAGCGCCGCACCGCTGCGTACAAATTGCCAACATTAATGGCGTGAAGTGGATAGATGATTCAAAGGCTACCAACGTGGGTGCCACTATCGCTGCTATTCAAGGGCTAGCTCCTACTACCAATGGAAAAATTATCCTCATTGCCGGTGGTGATAGCAAAGGTGCAGATTTAAGTGCATTAAAACCAGCGCTAGATGAAAGTGTTGGTGAAGTGATTGCGCTAGGCAAAGACGCAGAAAAATTCAGCGCTGTTTTTAGAGACACCACAATAGTGGCTTCAATGGAGAAGGCGGTATTGGCTGCTAACTTACGTGCTGGTAACGGCGATATCGTCTTGCTATCCCCAGCGTGTGCCAGTATCGACATGTTTAAAAACTATATGCACCGTGCACAAGTATTTACTGATGCAGTTACACATATTACCGAAAAGGTAAAATTTGAAAGTGACGCTGGCGCAGTGAAAGAAGCGGGAGGTTTGCCATCATGATGACGACTGCAAACGCTCCCCAAGCAAATCGCGCGTTAAAAACAAAAGATACGTCGCAAGCCGACACTAAATTAAGTGCGTTGTTTGCGGCTCGTCATGACGAACAAAACCTTCAAAGCCCTTACGATATTGGCTTAATCATTGTTGCGTTAGCCCTAATGACGATTGGTATTATCATAGTGACATCAGCTTCAATGCCTGTTGCTGAGAGAATTCACGATAATCCTTTTTACTTTGCTATTCGTCACGGTATTTACATTGTGGGGGCAATTATTGCTGCTATGGTGGTACTAGAACTTCCTATGCAGTTTTGGCGCACGGCAAACCCTTATCTGTTATTAGCGGCGATTGGGCTATTGGTGGCAGTGCTGCTTGTTGGGCGTACCGTAAACGGAAGTACCCGTTGGTTGGCACTAGGCCCCATTACCATTCAAGCGGCTGAGCCTGCCAAGCTTTTCTTCTTCACTTACTTGGCCGGCTACCTAGTTCGCCGTTATGAAGAAGTAACGGAAAATTTAAAAGGGTTTATAAAGCCATTAGTGGTGTTCTTCGCATTAGCCATGTTACTGCTGCTACAACCCGATTTGGGTACTGTGGTAGTAATGTTTGCCACCACCATTGGGCTGTTATTTTTAGCGGGTGCTCGCTTATGGCAGTTCTTTGCGTTGGTGTTTGCGGGCGTGTTGGCCGTTGTTGCCCTTATCGTGTTTGAAGAATACCGCATGAAGCGGGTAACCTCGTTTCTTGATCCTTGGGCCGACCCATTCGGCGCGGGGTATCAGCTTACCCAATCGCTAATGGCTTATGGCCGAGGTAATTGGTTTGGCCAAGGTTTAGGTAATAGCCTACAAAAGTTAGAGTTCTTACCTGAAGCCCATACCGATTTTGTGATGGCCATTTTAGCTGAAGAGCTTGGCTTTGTGGGTGTGCTTGCGGTACTTGGCTTAATATTATGGATGGTGGTGCGTGCGTTACAAATAGGGAACAAAGCCTTATTGAAATCACGCCCATTCGAAGGGTATTTAGCTTACAGCGTAGGGATTTGGTTCAGTTTCCAAACCGCGGTGAATATTGGTGCAAGTGCAGGTATTCTGCCTACTAAAGGGTTAACGCTGCCATTAGTTAGTTACGGTGGTTCATCGCTTATTGTTATGTCGGTGGCGGTGGCTTTATTGTTGCGTATCGATTTTGAACTTCGCGTAGACGGAGTTCAAGCGTTAGGACGTGGCGACAATAAGAGAACCAGCAAAGCAAAGGCAAAGCCTTCAGCTAAATCAGCGGCTAAGCCGGCAGTAAGAACGAAACATACCAATGCTGAACCGTTCGCTGATGCCGAGGCGGATTACAACCAAGCCCCTGATCTGAAAGCATCTGATGTGAACGCTCCTGATATGCATGAGAGTAGCGAAGACGCGCCAGTAGCTAAAACAAAAGACGTTGGTTCAAAAAAAGCATCCAATACAGTTTCTCCTGAAGACGAAGGCAAAGCCGGCATTAAAGCTATTTTAGCCCGTGTATCTAAGGAGGCGTCGAGTGAGTAAGCGTTGCTTAATTATGGCTGGTGGTACTGGGGGGCATGTTTTCCCTGGGTTAGCCGTGGCTCACGCGCTGCAATCAGCGGGTTGGGAAATAGAATGGCTTGGCACCGCAGAGCGAATGGAAGCCGACGTTGTGCCCAAGCATGGTATTCCCATTCACTTTATTCCAGTGAAAGGTATTCGAGGTAAAGGGCTAAAAGCCAAATTATCGGGCGGTATAGCATTAATAAAAAGTTTGTTTTCGGCTCGCCGTATTATTAAACGGGTGCAACCAGATTTAGTGCTTGGGTTTGGTGGTTACGCCAGTGGCCCTGGGGGTGTTGCTGCCAAATCGTTAGGCATCCCCGTGGTTATTCACGAGCAAAATGCGGCCGCGGGCATGACCAATAAGTTATTGGCTAATATTGCCACGCGGGTGTTACTCGGGTTTGACGACGCAAAGCCGCAGTTTGCTAAAGTTGCTTTTAAAGTGCACACCGTTGGCAACCCTGTGCGAGACGAAATTTGGCAAGTTAACCCTAAAGAAGCAGTTTCAGACGAAACAGTAAAGGGTAAACTTAACCTTCTGGTTGTTGGCGGAAGTTTGGGTGCCAAAGTACTTAATGATACTGTGCCTGCCACATGCGCGGCGCTGGACGGTTTGTCTATTCGCCATCAATGTGGGAAAGGCAATAAAGCGTCGGTAGAAGCGCTTTATGCAGGTTCGGCTAATCCCGTTGAAGTCAGCGACTTTATTGATGATATGGCAGCGGCCTACGAGTGGGCTGATTTTGTGATTTGCAGAGCGGGCGCGCTCACCGTTGCGGAAGTGGCGGCAGCGGGCAGGGCAGCATTGTTTGTACCTCTGCCACACGCGGTAGACGATCATCAAACAAAAAATGCGCAATCGTTAGTGAAGCATGGCGCAGCCATTATGATTGCGCAGTCAGCATTAAAAGACAATTTAAGGCAGGCGGTTCGGCACTGGGTAACACACCCTAGCGATTGCCTAAAAATGGGTGAAGTAGCAAGGCAGCACGCCAGTACTCACGCCACTGAACAAGTAGTAAGCCATTGCATGGCAGTAGTAGGAGTAGGGGAATAATGGTTTTTAAGACCCCATTTGAGAGCCCGCAAATGCGCAGGGTGAAGAAAATATTTTTTATCGGCATTGGCGGTGCGGGTATGGGCGGTATTGCTGAAGTACTGCTTAATGAAGGTTACGACATTGCTGGCTCTGACATAAATTCAGGGCCTATGACTCAGCGCCTTAATGATTTGGGCGTGGATGTAAAGATAGGTCATAAAGCCGAAAACGTTGATGGTATGGATGTGATTGTGGTTTCTAGTGCCATTAACGAAGCTAACCCAGAGATTATTACCGCCAGAGAACAGCGTATTCCAATTATACGTCGTGCGGAGATGTTAGCGGAATTAATGCGTTTTCGTCATGGTATAGCCGTGGCAGGAACCCATGGTAAAACCACAACAACCAGTTTGATCTCTACCATTTTTGCACAAGCGCAGTACGACCCCACGTTTGTGATTGGTGGCTTGTTAAATAGTGCGGGTACTAACGCACGTTTAGGCAGAAGCCGTTATTTAATTGCTGAAGCCGATGAAAGTGATGCATCGTTCTTACACTTGCAGCCTATGGTGTCGGTAGTTACGAATATTGAAGCTGACCATATGGATACCTATGGCGGTGACTTCTCGAAAGTGAAAGACACTTTTGTTGAGTTTTTGAGTAATTTGCCATTTTACGGGCAGGCAATTGTGTGTGGCGACGACGCCAACATACAAGAGGTTAGCCCCCGTATTGGCCGCAGTATCATTACTTATGGCTTTGAAGCGCACAACGATGTACGTGCCCAGGATATTACCTTGTCATTCGGGCAAGCTAATTTCACCGTTATACGGCCAGAGCGTGAGCCTTTGAAGGTGACATTAAACCTTACCGGTAACCACAATGTGCTAAATGCGTTGGCAGCCATTGCTGTGGCAACGGATGAAGGTATTGATGATGACTCCATAGTGACTGCATTGGCGAGCTTTGGTGGTATCGGACGTCGGTTTGAAGTGCTTGGCGATTTTAAAACCAGTGTTGGCAATGTTACCTTGGTTGACGATTATGGTCATCACCCTACAGAAGTGAAAGCCACGATAGCGGCAGCGAGGGCTAATTGGCCCGAGAATCGTTTAGTGATGGTGTATCAACCACACCGGTTTACTCGTACTCGTGATTTGTACGAAGACTTTGTTAACGTGCTTTCTACGGTAGATGTATTGCTATTGTTAGACGTTTATCCGGCCAGTGAACAACCTATTGAAGGTGCTGATAGTAAATCTTTGTGTCGTTCTATCCGTCAACGTGGCCAAATTGAGCCCGTTTACGTAGGCGGTAAAGAAGCGCTTCCCGCCATTCTTGCCAATATTTTGGTAGAGGGCGATATCGTGATGACCCAAGGCGCTGGAAACATTGGTCAAATTGCTAAGTTGCTCGCCAGCCGTGAGATGGAGCCAAAAGTGCTGCATCAGGAGAGCGATGCATGAGTCTTTTTAGCAACGTAAAAAAATATGATGCTGCCGAATTTGGAAAAGTGGCGGTCATGTTTGGCGGCGACTCTGCCGAACGTGACGTGTCGCTAAACTCAGGAAACGCGGTGCTTGCAGCGCTTTTACGAGAAAATGTAAACGCTATAGCTTTCGATCCGGCAGAGCGACCACTTACTGATTTAATCAGCGAAAAAGTTGACCGAGTACTTATCATGTTACACGGTCGAGGTGGTGAAGATGGATCAATGCAAGGGGCACTACAACTGCTTAAAATTCCCTATACGGGAACGCCGGTTTTAGGTTCTGCCTTGGCGATGGACAAAATTCACACCAAGCAAGTATGGCAAAGCCTTGGCTTACCTACTGCTAAATATGAAATTGCTGATAAAAGGCGCTTTGAAGCTGGTAAGTGCAGCGCTATAATGGAAAAGTTGGGGAATGAAGTCATGGTAAAACCGGCCCGAGAAGGGTCGAGTATTGGCATGGCGAGAGTGACAAGCGCTGAACAACTCGAAAATGCCATACAGGACGCCTTTAACTATGACAACCAGGTCCTGTTAGAGCAATACATTAAAGGCCCTGAGTTTACGGTTTCAGTAATTCAGGGGCAGGCATTGCCGTCTATTCGCATGTCTACTCCACATACGTTTTATGATTACGCTGCAAAGTACCAAGACGATACCACAGAGTATTTTTGTCCAAGTGGTTTGTCTGACGAGCAAGAAGCACATCTTGCTCAGCTATCGACGCAGGCATTCGATTCTATTTCTGGCTCTGGCTGGGGTCGCATTGATGTGATGCAAGATGGTGATGGGCATTTTTATTTGCTTGAAGCGAATACGGTGCCAGGAATGACGGAAAAGAGCTTGGTGCCTAAAGCGGCTAAAGTGGCAGGGTTAAGTTTTGATGAACTGGTTCTGGCAATATTGGCCACCAGTTTCGACCCTGACAGCAGAGCATAAAGCGCAATGACAAGTAAGACGAGCACCGTAAACAATAAGCCAGCTAAAGACAAAGCGTCTTTGTGGGGCGGTGTAGTGTTCTTATTGTTTGTTATCGCGGCATTAGTGTTTGGCGTTGTTAAGGCCAACGGTTATATGCAAGATGAACAGCAAATGCCTGTTCAGGTAATCGATTTTTCAGGCGATTACCAACATGTGAATATTACTAGGCTAGAACGCCTAATAAGAAAGTCACAACCGGGCAGTTTTTTTGCCCTAGATGTGAATGAAGTGTTTGAACTGGTAGAAGCACAGCCATGGGTGTATCGCGCGTCGGTACGCAAAAAATGGCCAAACACGTTAAAGATATATTTGGTTGAGCAGCAACCCGTTGCAAAATGGAACGAAGATTTGTTGCTAAACCCCTACGGCGATACGTTTAATGCCGATGGGCATGATTTAGCCTTACCAAGGTTATACGGCCCAGGTGGTAGCGAGAAGACCGCGCTTGAAGGGTATAACGCCATGCATGCGCTGTTAGCCACTACTGCTATGAATATTGAAGAATTGTCGTTGAGCGAGCGCTTCGCATGGCAAGTTCAACTTGAAAATGGTATTGAATTAAATTTAGGGCGCAAGGAATTTATCGATAGGTTACAACGCTTTATCGATGTATATCCCTTACTTGCGCAGCAAGAGAAGACGGTAAAATATATCGATCTTCGTTACGATACGGGTGTCGCGGTTGGCTGGGAAAACAGCAACAACGATACAACAAACAAAGAGAGTTAAGGAAACCATGTCAAAACCTGCTGAACGTAATTTAATTGTAGGCTTAGATATAGGCACTAGCCAGGTAAAGGCTGTGGTGGGCGAGCTGTTAGACGACGATCAAATCAGTATTGTCGGTGTCGGTACGCATGCCGCAAAAGGCATGGATAAAGGCGGCGTAAATGACTTAAACCTTGTGGTTAAGTCGGTGCAACGTGCGGTAAATGAGATGGAGCTAATGGCAGATTGCCGTGTTTCTTCAGTGTTCATGTCTATTTCAGGCCGTCACGTAAAATGCCAAAACGAAAACGGTATGGTGCCGATTAACAACCAAGAAGTAACCCAAGAAGATGTAGATAACGTTATTCACGCAGCACGTAGTGTTCCTATTGCAGCTGAACGCAGGTTACTTCATGTTTTACCACAAGAATTTACTATTGATGTGCAAGAAGGAATTAAGAACCCAATTGGCATGTCAGGCGTAAGAATGGAAGCTGATGCACACATTATTACCTGTGCAGACGATATGGCGAAAAATTTAGTGAAGTGTGTTGAGCGCTGCGAACTAAACGCCGACCAATTGATATTTTCAGCATTGGCATCAAGTTATGCTGTGCTAACGGACGATGAACGTGAATTAGGCGTGTGTGTAGTCGATATTGGTGGTGGCACCATGGATATCGTTATTTACACAGATGGTGCCATTAGGCATACCGCTGTTATCCCTGTTGCCGGTAATCAGATTACCAGCGACATCGCTAAGATTTTCCGTACGCCAATTAGCAACGCAGAAGAGATTAAAGTTAATTATGCCTGCGCGCTGAAAGACATGGTCAGTATGGAAGAAAGTATTGAGGTGCCCAGTGTAGGCGGGCGTGCCGCGCGAGTCATGTCGCGACATACGCTAGCTGAAGTGATTGAGCCTCGATACCAAGAACTTTTTGAACTGGTACATGATGAAATTCGTGCCAGTGGTCTGGAAGAGCAAATTGCCGCCGGCTTAGTGCTAACTGGTGGTACCGCCAAAATGGAAGGTGCGGTTGAATTTGCCGAGGAAATTTTCCAGATGCCTGTGAGAGTAGGCAATCCAATCAACGTTAAAGGCTTGTCTGAATACGTTGATGATGCAGGATTTGCAACCGTCGTAGGGCTTCTGCAATACGGCAAAGTGCAAGCAGATAATAAGAAGTCCAGTAAGCAGAAACCTGGTGAGAGTTTATTTCATCGCGTGCAAAGCTGGTTTAAAGGTGAATTTTAATTTTTTGGGGTCGCTATAGCTACGGCATCACGATTGGCAGGATGCATATAATCGACTATGTGTCGTAGCGAAGCATAGAAGACGTACAACCGGAGAGTAAGTATGTTCGAATTAATGGATAGTCACGGCGAAGAAGCCGTAATCAAAGTCATCGGCGTTGGTGGCGGCGGCGGAAATGCAGTTGAGCACATGGTGTCTCAAAGCATTGAAGGCGTGGAGTTTATTGCGATAAACACCGACGCGCAGGTACTACGCAGCTCAAATGCTGACGTTACCTTACAAATTGGTTCAAGTGTTACTAAAGGTTTAGGCGCAGGCGCCGATCCTAACATTGGACGCGATGCTGCACACGAAGACAGAGAAACCATTCGCCAGGCATTAGATGGCGCAGATATGGTTTTCATCACCGCTGGTATGGGTGGTGGTACAGGTACGGGTGCAGCACCTGAAGTAGCGAAAATTGCTCGTGAAATGGGAATTCTTACTGTGGCTGTTGTTACCAAGCCATTTCCATTTGAAGGCAAAAAGCGTACTACGTTTGCAGAGCAGGGTATTGTTGAACTGGCTAACAACGTAGATTCACTTATCACTATTCCAAACGAGAAATTGTTAAAAGTGATGGGGCCAGGTACGCCTTTACTTCAAGCATTCAGCGCAGCGAACGACGTATTACGTGGTGCTGTTCAGGGGATTGCAGAGCTAATTACTCGCCCTGGATTGATCAACGTGGATTTCGCCGACGTACGTACAGTAATGTCTGAGATGGGTAAAGCCATGATGGGTAGTGGTTCAGCAAGTGGTCCAGATCGTGCTGAAGAAGCCTCTGAATCAGCAATTGCAAGTCCGCTACTTGAAGATATCGATTTATCAGGTGCGCGCGGTATTCTTGTGAATATCACAGCCGGCCCAGATTTTGCTATCGACGAGTTTGAAACTGTTGGTAACGCTGTTAAAGCATTTGCTTCTGAAAATGCGACAGTGGTTGTGGGTACCGTTATTGACATGGAAATGACAGATGAGCTTCGCGTAACGGTTGTTGCAACCGGTATTGGCGCAGAGCGCAAGCCTGACATTTCACTAGTAAGCTCAGAAGGTTCGCGTTTAACTACGCCAGCTAAAGAGTACGGTAGCACAACAGCGTCTGAACCTCGTTCAGCATGGGTTGGCAGTACTGAAGGCAACCAAGCACTTAAAGCTGAAGATGAAGCGCAACCTGGTAATGATTTAGAGTATCTAGACATTCCAGCGTTTTTGCGTAAGCAAGCAGACTAATTCACCTCGCTGAAATTGAAGTGAATTTTTCTGAAATACCGTTGTCAGAACGGTATTAAGGGCACTATATGTCTGGTAGGTTTTAAACTGGAATTTTTCCAGGTTAGTGACCAGAGTGGCTACTTGCGCGTAAAATTTTGGATTCGCGAATGGTCGAAATTGCGTATTTTTTGACAAATGAGTGGTAAGTCACTATAATTCGCGACCGCTTTTTTTATAGGTAAAAGCATAAGCAGATGATTAGACAACGTACAATCAAGCACCCGGTGCAAGAAACCGGAATTGGGCTTCATAAAGGGGAAAAGGTCACAATGACTCTCCGGCCTGCGCCTGCAAACACGGGAATTGTGTTTAGGCGTGTTGACCTTGAACCTCATGTTGATATTCCATCGCGTGCAAACGCAGTGGGTAATACCATGCTGTGTACCTGTTTGAATAATGAAGACGGCGTAACGATTCAAACCGTTGAACATTTGGCATCTGCGCTTGCAGGGCTTGGTATCGACAATATCATTGTTGAAGTTGATAGCAACGAGCTGCCTATTATGGATGGTAGTGCCAGCCCCTTCGTATTCTTGCTTCAATCAGCAGGAATAGAAGAGTTGAATGCCCTTAAGCGATTTATCCGTATTAAGAAAACCGTTCGCGTTGAAGATGGCGATAAGTGGGCCGAACTAGTGCCTTATGATGGTTTCCGTGTCGACTTCCAAATTGACTTCGATCACCCAGTTATCAGCCAAACTCGTCAGCATATGACCATGGATTTCGATTCATGTTCTTATGTGAACGAAGTAAGCCGTGCACGTACCTTCGGTTTTATGCGCGACCTTGAATACATGAATGCTAACAACTTAGCGTTAGGCGGCAGCATGGAAAATGCGGTTGCTCTTGATGAATTTCGCGTGTTGAACCCCGAAGGTTTACGTTACGACGACGAATTTTTAAAGCATAAAATTTTAGATGCTATTGGTGATTTGTATTTAGGTGGGCATAGCCTTATTGGTGAATTGCGCGCTTACAAAACAGGTCACGGCTTAAACAATAAACTATTGAACGCCGTGCTTGCGCAGAAAGACTGCTGGGAATTTATAACCTACGATTCTCAAGACGAAGCACCTATACGTTACGCTCAACCAGTATTAGCGTAAACCGGTATATAAAAAGCCGCCTACATGGCGGCTTTTTTTCGTTTAGCTTTTAGACTAAACAATGATAAAGTAAGCAATCTATATAATTATAATTAATGTGCCATAACTTTTTTACTTCTCAGCTCGGCTTCAGCCGTGTCTATGTTTGTTAGCAAACAGGTATTAGAAGTTCACTGAGCACGACAGAAATTTCCTATTTGTGGTATGAAGCTAACAATAACGCTATCAGGCAAGAACAAACGCTATCGTCATAGCATCAGTGTACGTACGCTGGTGAGCGCGACCGTGTTGTCGTCGATATTTATGTTAGTGTCTAGTCGTTCCACAGAATCTGTGTCTGAAGATGTAGCTAGGGTTCGCCTAGCACAATCTGAAGTGAATGAAACGCAACAAGACGTTGAAGCACTTAAACAACAGACCACCATTAAATTACAAACTTTGATTTCCCATATTGCCGAGCTTTCAGCACAAGCGTCTATGCTCGATGGTAAAGGAAAGCAGATAGCAACAGAATTAGGTATGACAGCGGCTGACCTGGACGCTTTCGTACCGGTATCGATACCGGACAACCTCCAAGATGATCCCTTACTCAGCGAGATTAATAAGCTTCAGCAATCTCTCGACGTAAAATCTCAGCAGCTTTCTATGCTTGAAAGTTTGGTGAGGGGTCACCATATCCATGAGCAGAGTCAATTATCTGGTCGACCGATAGCATCGGGATGGTTGTCATCTTATTATGGTATGCGCGCCGACCCCTTCACTGGTGAAACAGCTATGCACAAAGGCTTAGATTTCGCGGGTAAAGCGGGTGATGACGTTTTAGCTACTGCAGCAGGTATTGTTACCTGGGCGGGCGAACGTAGCGGTTACGGGCATCTAGTAGAAATAGAACATGGTGATGGTTTTATTACCCGTTATGGGCATAATGAAACGTTATCTGTCTCAATAGGCGACGTGGTGACCAAGGGTCAAGCTATCGCTAAAATGGGTAATACGGGGCGCTCTACGGGCGTTCATGTTCACTACGAAGTAATAAGAAACGGTAAGCAAATCGATCCTCTGCCATACGTTTATAAAAAATAAACACGGCAGCAGCCAGGTAAGTAAGCGTTCAGCTTACGCAACAATTAGTTATCGCTTGGCATTATCTTTAGAGGTAGTGTCTTTTACGTTTAATCGCAGCTGTGCTCTTACCGTGCGGCGTCTCGACAAGTAGTGGAAATAACAAGCTAATGTTTTCAAGCATCCTTAGAAAAGTGTTCGGTAGCCGAAACGACCGTCTATTAAAAAAATTACAAAAAAATGTAGATGCCATCAATGCACTGGAAGCAGAGTATGAACAGCTTTCTGATGAGGCGTTAAAAGCAAAAACGGCTGAGTTTAAACAGCGAATCGAAAAAGGCGAAAGCCTTGAAGATCTCATGTACGAAGCTTTTGCTACCGTACGTGAAGCGAGTAAACGTGTGTACGGCATGCGCCACTTCGACGTGCAAATGTTAGGCGGCCAGGTATTACACGAAGGTAAAATTTCAGAAATGCGTACCGGTGAAGGTAAAACCCTTACCGCTACCTTGCCAACTTATTTAAACGCTCTGTCTGGTAAAGGTGTTCATGTTATTACCGTGAATGATTACCTTGCTAAGCGTGATGCTGAATGGGCAAACCAGCTGTTCACTTTCTTGGGTATGCGTGTAGGTTGTAACGTACCTGGTATGGCGCACGAGCAAAAGCGTGACGCTTACCAAGCTGACGTTACCTATGGTACAAACAACGAATTCGGCTTTGATTATTTGCGTGACAACATGGCGTTTAGCCCGCAAGACCGCGTTCAGCGCCCACTTAACTTTGCTGTAGTGGATGAAGTAGATTCAATCCTAATTGATGAAGCCCGTACTCCGCTTATTATTTCAGGCCAAGCAGAAGACAGTTCTGAACTTTACCGCCGTATTAATTTAGTTATACCTGAATTGATTCAGCAAGAAGAAGAAGACGAAGAAGGCAAAGAAGGCGACGGTGATTACACTATCGACCTTAAAGCGAAACAAATTCATTTAACTGAACGTGGCCAGGGCCATGTAGAAGAAATTTTGCATCGTGCAGGCGTATTGCCAGAAGGCGAATCGTTATTTGCTGCGGGTAATATCTCATTACTTCACCACATTAACGCAGCCCTTCGTGCACACAAATTGTTTTCAAAAGATGTAGATTACATCGTTAAAGAAGACCAAATCGTTATTGTTGATGAGCATACTGGTCGTACAATGGAAGGTCGTCGTTGGTCTGAAGGTTTACACCAAGCTGTTGAAGCAAAAGAAGGTGTGAAGATTCAAAATGAGAACCAAACCTTAGCGTCTATTACTTTCCAAAACTACTTCCGCTTGTACAACAAACTTGCGGGTATGACAGGTACTGCCGATACGGAAGCGTTCGAATTCCAGCATATATACAGCCTAGAAACGGTTGTATTGCCGACCAACAAACCTATGCAGCGTAAAGATAAGGCCGACCTTATCTATTTAACGGCAGAAGAAAAATACGATGCTATTGTAGAAGATATCAAAGCATGTGTTGAGCGCGGTCAGCCTACCTTGGTAGGGACAGTATCGATTGAAAACTCTGAGTTGTTGTCTCGGGTACTTAAGAAAAGCAAAATTCCCCATAAAGTACTTAACGCTAAGTTCCACGAACACGAAGCCGATATTGTTGCTCAAGCCGGTAAGCCAGGTGCGGTAACTATAGCGACTAACATGGCAGGTCGTGGAACGGATATTGTGCTTGGCGGTAACTGGCAAGCAGAAATCGAAAAAATCGAAAACCCTACTCAAGCACAAATCGATAAGATTAAGGCTGAGTGGAAAGTACGCCATGACGCCGTTCTAGCATCAGGCGGTTTGCATATCATTGGTACAGAGCGCCATGAATCTCGCCGTATCGATAATCAGCTGCGCGGTCGTTCAGGTCGTCAGGGTGATCCAGGTTCAAGCCGTTTTTACTTGTCTCTAGATGATGCCCTAATGCGTATTTTTGCCTCTGAAAAAATGGGCAACATGATGAAGCGCTTAGGGATGGAAAAAGGCGAAGCCATTGAACACCCATGGGTAACCCGCGCTATCGAAAACGCCCAACGTAAAGTAGAAGGTCGTAACTTCGATATTCGTAAGCAACTACTTGAATACGATGATGTGGCAAACGACCAACGTAAAGTGATTTATGAGCAGCGCAATGAGTTGCTTGATGAAGGCGACATTAGCGAAACCATCGCAGTAATCCGCGAAGACGTGGTAAGCGGTGTGGTTGATGAATATATTCCACCACAGTCTCTAGAAGAAATGTGGGATGTGAAAGGGTTAGAAGAGCGTTTACGCGCTGACTTCGCCGTAGACTTGCCTATTCAAAACTGGTTAGAAAGCGACGACAAACTTTATGAAGAAAAGCTTCGTGAGCGTATTCATGGTGAAGTAGTCGCTAGCTATAAAGAGAAAGAAGCGGTAGTGGGCGAACAAGTACTTCGTCAGTTTGAAAAAGCCGTGATGCTACAAAACCTAGACAGCCATTGGAAAGAACATTTGGCGGCCATGGATCACCTTCGTCAAGGTATTGGACTTCGCAGCTACGCGCAGAAAAATCCGAAGCAAGAATACAAGCGCGAGTCGTTTGCTTTGTTTTCACAAATGCTAGAAGCGTTGAAAGTTGAAGTGATTACGATTCTTTCACGTGTGAAAGTACAAGCTGAAGAAGACGTTGAGAAAGTTGAAGAGCAGCGTCGTCAAGCGGATAACGTGCCTAAGCAATTTGAGCACGAAAACGCGTCAGCTACTGAAGCACCGCCAGAAGCAGCTAGCGATAAAGTACGTACAGAGGTACGTGACGGCCCTAAAGTAGGTCGCAACGATCCTTGCCCTTGTGGTTCAGGCAAAAAATACAAGCAGTGCCACGGTAAATTAAGCTAATGAAAGTTGTACATGTTGCCGTTGGGGTAGTACGTCGCGGCACACAAGTGTTTATCAGCCTGCGGGCTGATAACGCCCATCAAGGCGGCAAGTGGGAATTTCCTGGCGGTAAAGTTGAAGATAATGAAACTGTACTTGATGCATTGCGCCGAGAGTTGCAAGAAGAGATTGGCATTCTAGTGCAGTCTAGCGAGCCTTTGCTTATCATTGAACATGATTATGGCGATAAGCTTGTTAAGCTTGATGTACATGCTGTGAGTGCGTTTAACGGTGAACCTGAAGGTAAGGAAAACCAACAAACACGCTGGGTTGAAGTAAGTGCATTGGAAGCTGGTGAATTTCCGGCAGCTAATGTGGCTATAATAGATGCGCTTCAACAGAAATATTCGAAGTAGCTGACGGCTTTTAGCCTAAAACACATACTTCAAAACAAAAAGGGCGGTCTTAATAGACCGCCCTTTTTTGTATCTGTGTCCCGTTTGAAATGCGGGCTTTAACGGCTTACAGCATAAGCCGTGTTGCAGTGGCAAAAGCCACATCTAGCTTGTGATAAGCCGCTTCGTTGATGAAGTGAGGATAGGTTTCCTGTGCTTCTTGCCATTCAATGTCTTTACCATCAAAGGTGCGAAATACCGGTGCACCTGGAATAAGCGGGGCGAAGTCGTTATCTTGCAATGAGTGGTGGATCATCGCAGTACGTTTACCCTCGGCACTAAGTGGGAATTTAATATTTTCCCCTAGTCTAAACACCTCGCACTCAGCGTATTGTTCAAGGCTATCTGTGTTATACGCTTGGCAAAAATCCAGAATAACTTCAGCCATGGTTTGGGTAAGCAAATAAACGTCTTCTCGCAACACACCTTGAGGTTGTGCGCCTACCTCAATCATTACGCCACGTTTGCCCGTGGTACACAAATAACCGTGCTCTAAATACGGTTTTTCATCTTCTAAAAGAATGTTCGCTTCAGGCATATGATGCTTCACAAATCGCGCGAGCTGAATATGGAAATCATCAGCTTCTAAAATGATTAGCGTTGCACCCATGTTACTGGTGGTGTTGTGAATATCAATTACCAAGTCAGTTGTAGAATTGCCTTTAGGGCCAAATTGCTGGTTAAGCTTTTTGGCTAGCTTCGCCTCTTTAGCATCGCTGGAATTGCTTAAGGCTTCTAGGGTGAACTGACGATTCAAATCTTCTTCAACAAATCGCACATTAGCGCTTAGGGCGTCAGGGTTAGCAATGGTAAGCGACACGTCCAGTGATGAATAGCGCGATGATAGCGCATCAGAGAACCCTTCAGATTGCCAGTTATGAATAAGTTGAATACCACTGGTTTCATTACCATGTGTTCCACCAACAAGCGCAATTTTATTAATCATATACTTCCTATTAGTGTTTGAAAAAGTCGTCAGATTGCTTAGCAAGCATTGCTTCTATTTCTTCAATGTCGACTTCTTTAGCGGAAGGCTGTTCAGATGGTTTTGCAGCAATTTTGTGTTCTTCAGAAGCCCATTCACCTAAATCAATAAGTTGACATTTTTTACTACAAAAAGGGCGAAACTCGCTATCACTATTCCAAGGAACCGACTTCGCACAAGTTGGGCAATTTACAACCATGAATCACTCCAGTGGCAGATTAGGTTTTCGATAGGCGTAGTTTAACAGGCTGCTAGTTTAAACTGAATATTAGATTCAACAGCCGCGTTTTGGCCTTGTGCAGGAGAAAACCATAAAAAGCGCAAGGCATAGCGGTATTTATTGCCGCTAAGGGTAGGGTAGTAACCTTCATCTACACGGCATTTTATGCGGATAAGCTCGTTTTTATCTTCAGCCGCACCTTGGTAAAAACCATTGTCTGCAGTAACCGTTTTGAATTGTCCGCGTTCACGAATAAACGACAGGCTAACGGCTATGGTGTCGTCTAATAAACTCAAGGTTTCAAGCCATTGACCAATTTCTTGTTGGCGCACCTCGGCAGGTTGCTGAAGCCAAAAGTGAAGGTTGGGTAGGTCAAAGCTACAAGAACCGCCTGGAATAGCGAAGCGCTGCCTAATCGCACTTAGCAGCTTATCTTCTTTAAGCGCGCTGCCAAAGCGACGGTCGGTTTTAAGCTTTTGCTTAAGGTTCACTATGGTTTTAAGTGCCTGATCTAGCGCGGCACTGTCTATCTTAGGGTGCTGTGACCAGTAAACGAGATTTTTTTCGTGGGCATCTAAATCTTTGCTCATGTCTGAGCGTAAATCCAGTCGCTCAATCAAATCGAGTAACTCAAATAACTGTTCAAAGAAAACCATTTGCAGCGGCACACTGTCAGATTTCGCAGTGCTTTTTAATTGCCCAAGAAGCTGCTCTACGCGCAGATAGTTACGCACTTTTTCCTTTAGGGGGAATTCGAATACAGCTTCGCTCATGGATATCCTTAAAACACATAGACTTAACCCTAAAGCCTAATGCATGAACTGCCCTAAGCCAAGCCTACTTTCATAATCAATTAAACTTTTGACGAGTTTTAAGGAAAAAAGTTGCAGTAAAACCGAATTTACGAAGAATTTTCGTTATTTGCACTGTATTTACGGGTGTACTCGTTATGTAGCGCGATAACTTGCTCATTGAGGAACTCAATAGTTTTACTATTATCGATGACATCGTCTGCAGCGGCTAATCGTTCTTTTCTAGTCGCTTGCGATGCCATAATATTTTCAATTAGTTGCTTGGTACTGCCATCGCGTTGCATGGCTCGTTCAAGCTGCATTGATTCGGGGCAATCTACCACAATTATTCGGTCGCATAATTCACTAAGGTTTCCCTCAATTAGTAAGGGAACCGATAAAATACAATAATGGCTAGTCGCGTCAGCTATTTGTTGAAGCATAGTGTTGCGAATAAGCGGATGTAACAATTGATTGAGCCATTGTTTTTCTTCGCTGTTATTAAAAACTTGTTCTCGTAAAGCGGCTCTGTTCAGAGTGCCGTCTTCTAACAAAATAGCGTGGCCAAAATGCTCGGTTATTTTAGTTAACCCTTCACTGCCAAGGGTAACAACCTCTCTAGCCACTTCATCGGCGTCAATAATATCAATACCTAACGCTGCGAATTTATTCGTAGCGGCAGACTTTCCACTACCAATTCCGCCGGTAAGGCCAATCACGATTTTATCGCTTTTATTCGAAGGCCTCTTTGGTTCTGCTTCGGCTGTTCTTTTAGTTACTGCCATTACTGCAGTGCCCATTTTAAATAGAGGGTAATAATCGTATCTTTATAAAATAAGGTTATCCAACCAGCAACGGCTAAATAGGGCCCGAACGGGATAGCCAATGATTTTCCTTTGTTTTGGAACATCATAATGGCAATGCCAGCAATAGCCCCTGCGATTGAAGACAGTAAGATGATGATAGGTAAGCCCTGCCAGCCAGTGAAGGCGCCAAGAGCTGCTAATATTTTAAAGTCACCATATCCCATGCCTTCCTTTCCAGTGACTATTTTAAACAACCAGAACACAGACCATAAACTTAAATATCCGGCGGCGGCACCAATAATGGCGTCAACAGGCCCAACAAATACCGATTGAGTACTAAGCACCAAGCCTAGCCAAAGCAAGGGAAGGGTAAGTTGGTCCGGTAGCAGCATTTTATCAAAATCGATAAAAATAAGGGCGATTAGAATATAAGTAAATATCACCGCCCATATTGCTTGAGGTGTAGGGCCAAAATAGTAGGCGGCGAATGTACAAGTTAGCGCTGTAAATAGTTCTACCAATGGGTAGCGAATAGAGATAGAGGTTTTACAGTTTGAACATTTTCCGCGAAGGAATAGATAACTAATGATAGGAATATTTTCCCAAGCCCGAATTTTATGACCGCAACTAGGGCAGGTGCTATCTGGCTTGGCCAAATTAAACGTTTCAGGAAGAGTTTGCTCACCAGCAGCTTGAATATTTTCATTTTCGCTATCTGTTTCACTAAAGTAATTGGCGTATTCCTGCTTCCAACTGTTTTCCATCATAATGGGCAAGCGATGAATAACCACATTTAAGAAGCTTCCTACCATTAAGCTAACTACGAAAACAAAGAGGTAGAATAACCACGGGTATAATTGGCTGGTAAGCAATATCGCTTCCATAAAATAGCGTTCTCTTTTTTATTTTAGTTAATAATGCAAAAAAGGCCTGCGCTGGGCAAGCCTAATCATGTGAAGTGTACAAACAAAACAAGTACCAGCTGGCAAAAAGTTATACCACATTACCCATTTCAAATATGGGAAGGTACATGGCGATGATAAGACCGCCAATCACTACGCCTAGCACAGCCATAATCATTGGCTCAAGCAGGCTGGTTAAACCATCGACCATATCATCCACTTCAGCTTCATATATGGTAGCTATTTTACTGAGCATTTCCTCAACCGAGCCAGACTCTTCACCAATGGCTACCATTTGCGTCACCATATCAGGAAATACATTGGTGGCCCGCATGGAGATATACATTGGCATACCGCCAGCCACTTCTTTTCTTATATATAAGATAGCCTCTCTAAATACAGCATTGCCGGAAGCCCCTGCAGCCGATTCAAGGGCGCCAATTAAAGGTACACCGGCAGCAAAGGTGGTTGCGAGAGTGCGAGTAAACCGTGCGATACTGGCTTTTTTGAGTATTTCCCCAATAACGGGAATTTTAAGAACCGCTTTATCAACTTTATCGCGGAAGCTTTGACTTTTTTTGTGAGCACGCATAAATAGGTAGCCAGCTATACCAATGCCAATGCCTATAAATATCCCGTAACTTTGCACAAAATTTGATATGGCCAGTACGAAGAGTGTAAAGGCAGGAAGCTGCGCCCCGAAACTACTAAAAATTTCTTCAAATTGTGGTACGACAAAAACTAGCAATATAGTGGTTACAATAAATGCCACCACGACAACCGCAATAGGGTAAAACATGGCCTTTTTAATTTTCGATTTTAGCGCTTCAGACTTTTCTTTATAGGTGGCTATTCGGTCGTAAATAGTTTCTAAAGCACCTGACTGTTCTCCGGTGTAAACCAAGTCGCAATACAAATCATCAAAATATTCAGGATGCGCGCGTAATGAATTTGAAAGAGGGTTACCAGAGCGTACTTCATTGGCAATTTCGTTAAGTAGTTTTCGCATTGATGCTTTAGCATGACCTTGCGCTACCATATCTAACGATTGAATAAGTGTTACACCAGCAGAGAGCATAGTGGCTATTTGGCGAGAAAAAACAGATATATCTGCAGCAGTAATTTTCTTCTCTCTAGCACCAAACAATGGTTTAGCAAATTTTTTAACTCTATTGGCTGATATACCTTGGCGTCGTAACAAGTTCTTCGCTTCGGATAGGGATGTGGCGGATATTTCACCTTTAAGCTTATTCCCTTTTCTATCTTTTCCTTGCCAAGTATAAGTGATAGCTGCTTTTGCCATATTAAAAACCTAATGCATAAAATCGATAGAGTGCGTTTAATAATACAAAAAAGCCCAGTCGAAACTGGGCTATTAAAAGTTTACTTTACTTAGCAAAGAGTTGTAGGGTCACATACAGTTGCCCAAGTTACCTTGCGCGAAGTGGCGTCAACAGTAGGGGTCATTTTGTAAGTTCCGTTACCTGTAATTGATGAGTCAGTAGCCTTAGTTGCTGTTATTACTCCGTCACTTACAGTAAGTCCCACAGTATTTGTTCCCGCGGAAACTGTAGCTGGAATGCCTTTAGAACCGGCGTCACAACCATCTAAAATCAGGATGGCAGTTGTACCGCTTTCAGTTTGCGCACAAACTTCAACCGCTGATTTCGCTGCTGCGGTTGCATTGACCACTTCAGTGAAGCGTGCTTTCTGGGTATAACCCTGATAAGCAGGTAAAGCGATTGCTGCCAAAATACCGATAATGGCAACAACGATCATAAGTTCGATTAGGGTGAAACCCTTTTGGTTTTTAGTTTTCATGTTCATCATGGTTTGCTCCGGGACGTGTATAGCACGTTAAGTTTAAATGTAATTCAAATTGACGTTTATACCCGAGTCGTCCTTAAACGTCCCTGGTACTTGAATCTAAGTATATAAATTAATTGGTCAGTGACAAGTATGCAGAAAAATACCTATGTCTGACTTTTTCAGTATGACACGTTCAAAAAGGGCTTTGCAGCCCTATGTTATTGAACTTTCGTATGAATTTACAACTTTCGTACGTATAGATAACTATACTAGCTAGAACAAAACCGATGAAACGTGCTTATAAAGTAGTAAAGTAGCTTTATACCTAAGCACGTCATTTGAACTGTTACATATGAAATTAACGCACGCTATTCGCAACCTTTTTTACGCTAAGTTAACCCTTAGCGACAAATCAATTGCTTTCACATTCTTGGTTAATGCACCAGATGAAATATAGTCTACACCCAGTGTTGCTAGCGACGATAACCGTTCATCGGTAATGTTACCTGACACTTCCAGTTTACATTGCCCTTGGGTTAGCGCTACTGCCTTTTGGATCTGTTCGTTGGTAAAGTTATCCAACATAACGATGTCAGCCCCTGCAAGAAGTGCTTGTTGTAATTCTTCCAAGCTTTCTACTTCTACTTCAACAGGCTTCCCAGGTTTCATTTCTTTAGCACGGCTTACTGCTTTCTTTATAGAGCCGCAGGAAAAAATGTGATTTTCTTTAATTAAGAACGCATCAAACAAACCAATACGATGATTTTGTCCCCCGCCACAATGCACAGCGTACTTCTGTGCCATGCGAAGGCCTGGTAGGGTTTTGCGTGTATCAAGAATTTTGGTGTTGCTTCCGGCAAGCAACTTCGCATAGCTGGCTGTGACGGTTGCCGTTGCTGAAAGGGTTTGCAGAAAATTAAGTGCTACCCGCTCGGCAGTAAGAATAGCGCGAGCCGAGCCTGTTAAAGTCAGTAGGGTAGTATCTGCTGCAACGGTATCGCCGTCTTTTACTTGCCATACTAATTCTAGGTGCTCATCAATTAACGCAAACGCTTGTTCAACCCAAGCTACGCCGCAAATAACGCATTGCTCACGGGTAATAATAGTAGCAGTCGCGTTTTCGCTTTCGTCTATTAAGTTCGCAGTAATATCGTTATGCGCGTTAAGCTCGCCACCTAAATCTTCAATAAGTGCGAGAGAAACTTGTTCGCGGATGGCGTTAATGTCGGGTGAAATCATGATGGCTGCTGTTTAGAATTAAAGGGTACGCAATATTAACCAATCTCCGCGCTGAGTAAACTCTAATTGCCGTAAAACGCTCATTCCAAGCAAGATATGCTCACTTTGCATACCGGGGTTTAGGTTTGCGCTAACATTGTTTAATACAATGTCGCCAATTCGAAGAGTATCAATACGTGATTCAGCAACGGTAACGGTTCCATTCGCTGTATTGGCCAAGCCTTTACGACCCGCTTGTAGTTGAAGTCTCTGGGCTAGATGGGCGGGAATAGACACATCGGTAGCGCCGGTATCTACCAAAAACACTACTTCTTCGCCATTAATAAAGCCTGAGGTCACGTAATGTCCTGCTCGGTTTTGCTTTAAGCGTACTTCGGTTTGTGACCCAATACGCTGTGATTGAGGTTCGCTATTAGGGTTAACTTGCTTATCGAGCAAGCCAGAAAAGACATAGACCAGCAGGCCAAACCCACAAATCCACGCCAGCACCACCATATACTTTGCCGCAGAATTCTCGCCCACAGAATCATCTTCACTCATATAAAACATCTCACTTCTTTTTATACGTTCTATTTATACCGCCTTTCTACGTATATATAAATGTATCGGCCTAACAAAAGGAGTTCGTACCCAGTGAAACTTTATGGAGTAAGGGGTAGCACTTTTTTCTTTTTCAAAAAACGCTCGCGATTATTAAGTGCAAGGTGAGTTTGAGGGTAAAGCCGTCTGCGCAATATCTCTTGAAACATTATTCACGCTCAATTCAAGTGGTCATTCGTCAAAGCAGTAAGGCAGCATCCATTTAAAACCTTATGCAGCAAGGAGCTGAATTCTTCTCTTTTTTAATATGTAACTTGCCTATTTAAGTGCAAGGTGAATTTGAGAGTAAAGCCATCTGCGCAATTTTTCTTGAAACATTATTAACGTTCAAATCAAGTGGTCATTCGTCAAAGCGGTAAGGCAGCATCCATTTAAAACTTTATGCAGCAGGGAGCTGCATTCTTCTCTTTTTTCAAATATGTAACTTGCCTATTTAAGTGCAAGGTGATTTTGAGGGTAAAGCCGTCTGCAGCATGGATGCTGCAGCCGAGCCTCCATGGATGGATTCACGGCGTGCTTTACCCTCAAACTCACCTTTCACCAGAAACGGCGTTTAGCTTGTGCCCTTGGGCAGCTGGTGTCACACTGTTATTAATGAAAACCACGTAACGAATCTTCAAATTATATGGTGTTATACAAGCCCGCGAAGCAAATTGATTGCCCCCATTATGATGAACGGCCCGACGAAAGCGATGTGAGCGTGTTGGTTATTCATAATATATCGCTGCCACCGTCGCAATTTGGTACATCAGGTATCCGTGAGTTGTTTACCGGTACGTTAAATCCTGATGAGCACCCGTTTTACAAAGAAATAGCAGGAATTAGGGTATCTGCCCATTGTGTAATTTACCGCAACGGTGAAATAGAGCAGTTTGTTCCCTTTAACAAGCGGGCGTGGCATGCAGGGTTATCGACATTTCAAGGTCGCTCTCGTTGTAACGACTTTACCATTGGTATTGAATTAGAAGGCACGGATACTCTGCCTTACACGGATGCTCAATATGAGCAACTATCGATATTGAGTAAGTTTATATTGCAACAGTACCCGCGAATTACGTTGGGTCGAATTGTGGGTCATAATGATATTGCGCCAGGGCGAAAGACCGACCCAGGTGTAGCGTTCGATTGGCCACGCTACAGACAGTCACTTGATGCAACTAACATATCAAGCAACACGATTATTTAAATCGGTAAGCAAGGCGATTATGCGTCTGCCTATTACCTATAATTCTACGGTAGGAAATAAACATGATACTAATGAGTTTACTGCTGGTATTAAGTCTTGAAAGGCTCATTACTAAAACGCCGGTATGGCACATAGAACGTTATGCAGTTGCCTATCAAAATTGGCTTTACGAGCGAAAATGGCTAGAAGAAGGCACGTCATCGATTGCTTTTTATTTATATATGTTGCTGCCAGCACTAATCATTGGGCTAATTGAGCATTGGCTGTTCGGCGCTTTTCTTACCTTTATTGAACAAAGTATCATTTTATTTATTTGTATAGGCTGCCCGGTATTGCGTGCCACATATAAGCAATTTTTGAACGCCGCAGACCGTGGCGATTTACAAGCTTGCAGTATGTACACCGACCAACTAGGGCATTGCGGTAGCAAGCGTGATAGCGACGGTACTGCCATGGCTGAGGGAAAAAGCTTCGGCCAACACCTTACTTGGCTGAACTATCAGCACTACGCTGCGGTCATGTTGTGGTTTATAGCATTTGGTGCACCGGGTGCCGTGTTCTACTGTTTCAGTAGAAGTGCCACTGAGCGTTTCTGTGCATCTCAACATCCATTAGCTATGGCGGCGGGCAAGTTAATGTACGCACTTGATTTTATACCGGTACGCATTACGGCGTTTGGCATGTTGATGATGGGGCATTTTTCCCGTGCACTTCCTCAATGGTTGAAAGACGGACTTTCACTTAATGTTCCCGCGTACGATTTGCTTACCCGAGTATCGTCAAAAGCCGAGATGTTAACGGCTGAAGAACGTCAAGCTCAGACAGAAAATGCAGCGGTAGAGCCTAAAGTGCTGGTCAAGTTAGCAAAACGTAATGTTATTTTTCTGCTTGTTATTACCTCTGCGCTAACCGTTGTTGGCACCCTTGCTTAACTATTTCAGTTAACAAACGTATTACCATTCTATCCTGGTCTATGAATTTTTCATTTATAGATCAGGTATTTCACGTCTCATACCCTCGCCACCCCACCTCATCAGACCAGTGAGTGTTTGCTAAATTTTTGCAACAAATTCAACAATAAAGCTTAACAATAAGCAACTCCTTACAAGTTTGCTATGCTTGAGAGTATTTACCTCACTTTCGATCTATCTTAAACTATATAGGTAAAATGGTATTACCAATTGTGACTGTAGACCTTACTTGTTTACAAAATAGTCGCATACTCAAGTAAACGAAGGAATATAGTCACGCATGCGTCAGCAGCGAAAAAAACTTGCCGATGTTATCACCGAGCAGCTTGAGTCCATGATTTTGGATGGGAGCTTATTGGCAGGTCAGAAATTGCCACCAGAGCGTGAACTTGCGATTCAGTTTGAGGTATCACGGCCTTCCTTACGAGAAGCCATAGGTAATCTCCAGGCACGTGGATTGGTTGAGCGCAAGCAGGGCGGCGGCACGTTTGTAAACCGCAACCTTAACTCTGCCATGAAAGACCCATTGATGGCACTTGTCAGTAAACGGCCTGAAACTCAGTTCGATTTACTTGAGTTTCGTCATGCCTTAGAAGGAATGGCAGCGTATTATGCAGCGCTTCGTGGGCAACCTGAAGATTATGAAGCACTAAAAAATGCGCTTAATGAACTGCCCACGCCAGCACCCGAAGAAAGTAAGCGGGAACAAGCTGAAGCGCTAGGTAAGTTCTACATCATTATGGCAAGAGCATCCCATAACATGGTGCTTTTACATGTAATGAGCACCATGCAAAGTATGCTGGTGGAAAACATAGAACGTAACTTTGATATGTTAGCGACTCACCCTGATGCAGTGGCAGATATTGCTCGTCAAAGACAAGAAATTGTTGAAGCTATCGCTGCACGGGATCCAGAAGCGGCACGTCAGGCGTGTAATACGCACCTTGCGTTCATTGAAAAGACATTATTAACCATTAATCAGCGTGACACCCGTGTACAACGCGCGTTACGACGATTAGAAATTTAACATGCCTTCTTGTTTACCCAGTTTTATAAGGCGTGATTATATAAGCAGAGGCTTAAAGAGAATTTTAGCTACTGTGATATGCAAAAAGCACAGGTGAGCCATTAAGGTTCACAGCGAGTACAACGTAATTTGGTCATTCTTCTTTCGATAATTAGGTCGAAGGAAGAATTCTCTATATATAAAGCAAAAATAGGATGGCACCATGACTGATATGATGCACCAAGATGTGGATCCTCAAGAAACTAAAGAGTGGATTGATGCTCTTGAATCTGTTTTGGAAGAGGAAGGTGTAGAACGCGCCCATTATCTACTCGAGAAACTTATTGATAAGGCTCGTCGTAGCGGAGCGCACTTACCGTACGACGCCACCACAGCGTACATCAATACAATTCCTTCAGCGCAAGAGCCAAAAATGCCTGGCGACCTAACGATTGAAGCACGCATTCGTGCCGCCATTCGTTGGAATGCATTGATGATTGTATTACGTGCTTCTAAAAAAGACTTAGAGCTTGGTGGTCACATTGGTAGTTTTGCGTCATCTGCCATGCTATATGATGTTGGTTTTAACCACTTCTTTAAAGCGCCGACAGAAAACGCTGGTGGCGACTTTATTTTTGCCCAAGGCCATATCTCTCCAGGTATTTATGCCCGTTCTTTCATTGAAGGTAACCTTTCTGAAGAACAGCTAAATAACTTCCGTCAAGAATGCGCTGGTGAAGGTCTATCTTCATACCCGCATCCTCATTTGATGAAAGATTACTGGCAGTTCCCAACAGTATCGATGGGCTTAGGTCCACTTCAAGCTATTTATACTGCACGTTTCCTTAAGTACCTCACTAACCGTGGTATTAAAGACTGTTCTGAACAGCGCGTATATTGCTACATGGGAGACGGCGAGTGTGATGAGCCAGAATCATTGGGTGCTATTGGTCTTGCTTCACGTGAAGGCCTAGATAACCTAACTTTCGTTATCAACTGTAACCTACAGCGCCTAGATGGCCCGGTTCGTGGTAACGGCAAAATTATCCAAGAACTTGAAGGCACATTCCGCGGCGCAGGCTGGGAAGTGGTTAAAGTTATTTGGGGCAGTTACTGGGATGAGCTTCTTGCCCGTGATAAATCAGGCAAACTTATTCAGTTAATGGGCGAAACCGTAGACGGTGAGTACCAGAACTGTAAAGCGAAGGGTGGTAAATACACTCGCGAAAACTTCTTCAACAAGTACCCAGAAACGGCTGCACTTGTAGCGAACATGTCTGACGATGACATCTGGCGCTTGAACCGTGGTGGACACGATCCAGTAAAAGTCTTTGCTGCTTATCAAAAAGCGAAAGAGACCAAAGGTCGTCCAACGGTTATTCTTGCTAAAACCGTTAAAGGCTTTGGTTTAGGTGCTTCTGGTGAAGCCTTGAACATTGCGCATAACGTGAAGAAGATGGACGTAGATTCACTTAAAGTATTCCGCGATCGTTTCAATATTCCAATTGCTGACGAAAAAATTGAAGAACTTCCTTACTTCAAGTTCCCTGAAGACAGTGAAGAAATGAAGTACTTGCGCGAGCGTCGTGAGTCTTTAGGCGGTTACTTACCTTCTCGTAGAGAACAAGCTGACGAGCAACTTGAAGTACCTGAGCTAAAAGCATTTGATGCAATTTTAAAAGGCTCTGGCGATCGTTCAGTTTCGTCTACTATGACTTTCGTACGTGTACTTAACGCATTATTGAAAGACAAGAAGATTGGTAAGCGTATTGTGCCAATTATTCCTGATGAAGCACGTACATTCGGTATGGAAGGGCTGTTCCGCCAAGTGGGCATTTACGCTAACGAAGGCCAAAAGTACGTTCCACAAGATGCCGATCAAGTGGCTTACTATCGTGAAGATAAGAAAGGCCAGGTATTGCAGGAAGGTATTAACGAATTAGGTGCAATGGCATCGTGGGTTGCGGCAGGTACGTCTTACTCAACCTGTAACGCTACGACTATTCCGTTCTACATTTACTACTCAATGTTTGGTTTCCAACGTGTTGGCGACTTGACGTGGGCAGCTGGCGATAGCCAAGCAAGAGGTTTCTTGTTAGGTGCTACCGCAGGTAGAACCACATTGAACGGTGAAGGTCTACAGCACCAAGATGGACATTCACATGTTCAAGCGAACCTTATCCCGAACTGTGTAACTTACGATCCAACTTACGGATACGAAGTGGCTGTTATTGTACAAGACGGTTTACGTCGCATGTATGGCAACAACGAAAACGTATTCTATTACCTAACATTGATGAACGAGAACTACCAACACCCAGCTATGCCTGAAGGTGATGACGTAGCTGATCAAATCATTAAAGGTATTTATAAGCTTGAACGAGTTGAAAACAAGAAGACCAAGACCAATGTACAGTTAATGGGTTCGGGTACTATCTTGAATGAAGTACGTAAAGCGGCACAAATTCTTTGTGACGATTACAACGTTTCTTCAGACGTTTACTCGGTAACCTCGTTCAACGAATTGGCTCGCGAAGGTCAAGAAGTGGCGCGCTGGAACATGTTGAATCCAGAAGCAGATCAGAAAACAGCTTACGTTGGTCAGGTCATTACGAAAGATGCAGGTCCTGCTATTTCTGCTACCGACTACGTGAAAAACTATTCTGATCAGGTTCGTGCATTTATCGACACTGATTACCGCTGTCTAGGTACTGATGGCTTTGGTCGAAGTGATAGCCGTGAAAACTTGCGTACTCACTTTGAAGTTAACGCTGCATACATTGTAGTGGCTTCATTGTACGAACTAGCGCAACGCGGTGAGTTTGATAAGAAAGATGTTGCCGAAGCGATTAAACGTTTTGATATTAACGTTGAAAAACTAAACCCACTTTACGCGTAGCCGCAGGCAGATAAGGTATTTTACATATGTCAGATATTCAAAAGATTATCGTACCCGATGTAGGCGGTGACGAAGTTGAAGTTATCGAGCTATGTGTTGCCGTAGGCGACACCATTGATGCAGATGAAGGCGTTGTTACTGTAGAAAGTGACAAAGCCTCTATGGATATTCCTGCACCATTTGAAGGTGAAATCGTTAGCTTATCTGTTGCCGTTGGCGACAAGATTAAAGAAGGCGATGTTATCGGCGAAATGAAAAAAGCAGGTGGCGAAGAAGCCTCTTCTGAAGAGAAAGAAGAGCCAGCTGAAGCAGCACCTGCAAAAGAAGAGCCTAAAGAAGCACCAAAAGAAGAAAGCAAATCAGGAGCGGCGCCAGCAGCATCAGGTGGTGGTGAAGTGATAGAAGTTGCGGTTCCTGATATTGGTGACGACGGCGAAGTAGATGTTATTGATGTACTGGTTTCTGTAGGCGATACCATCGAGAAAGAAGATGGGCTTATTACGCTAGAAACCGATAAAGCGACTATGGATGTGCCTTCTACTCACGCAGGTACGGTGAAAGAAGTATTCATCAGTACTGGCGATAAAGTAAAAGAAGGTACGCTAGTTATTAAACTAGAAACCGCTGGAAGTGGTGAAGCAGCTAGCAGCGATGCGCCTGCTCAGTCAAGTTCTGAAAAAGCGGCACCTTCGGCTGACTCATCTTCTGACGAGGCGGCTTCATCTGCCTCATCTTCAGAATCAGCTGGTGGCGTGGTAGAAGTTGAAGTTCCTGATATTGGTGAAGACGGTGAAGTAGACGTTATCGATGTATTAGTTTCTGTGGGCGACACCATTGAGAAAGAAGATGGTCTTATTACCCTTGAAACTGACAAAGCGACAATGGATGTGCCTTCTACCCATGCAGGTACAGTAAAAGAAGTCTTTATTAAAGCCGGTGACAAAGTTAAGCAAGGTACGTTAGTTATTAAGCTAGAAACTGCCGGAAGTGGCGGTTCAACTAGTAGCGAAGCACCTGCACCGAAGAAAGCGGAATCTGCGCCTGAGAAGCCGAAAGCGGCTGAAAAACCAGCTGCGCAAAATAAGTCTCCTGTACCAGCACAAGAAGCGCCAGAGCCTAAAGGCAACGGTAAAGCACATGCTTCTCCTTCTGTGCGCCGTGTAGCAAGAGAGTTTGGTGTAGACCTTACCCTTGTTAATGGAACAGGCCCTAAGAATCGTATTCTTAAAGAAGACGTACAGGCTTACGTGAAAGCTGAACTTGCTAAGCCGAAAGGCAGTGCTGCAAGTGCCGCTGCACCAGCAGGCGATAACGTACTTCAAATTGTGCCGGTTAAACCGGTCGATCACAGCAAGTTTGGTGAAATTGAAGAAGTTAAGCTTTCTCGTATTCAAAAGATTTCTGGTCCGTTCTTACACCGCAACTGGGCGACTATCCCTCATGTAACACAGTTTGATGAGGCTGATATCACCGATGTAGAAGCGTTCCGTAAAGAACAAAACGCCTATCATGCGAAAACCAAGTCTGGCCTTAAAATCACGCCACTTGTGTTCATCATGAAAGCCGTTGCTAAAGCACTTGAGAAATACGAAATATTCAACTCTTCGCTTTCTGAAGATGGTGAAAGCTTGATTATCAAGAAGTTCATCAACATTGGTATTGCGGTAGAAACGCCAGGTGGCTTGGTAGTGCCGGTAATCAAAGACGTGAACAAGAAAGGTATTGAGCAGTTGTCTCAAGAATTGATTGAAACGTCGAAGAAAGCCCGTGACGGCAAACTGAAGTCTTCAGACATGCAAGGCGGCACGTTCACTATTTCTAGCTTAGGCGGAATTGGTGGAACAGCGTTTACGCCAATTGTTAACGCGCCTGAAGTTGCTATTTTAGGTGTGTCTAAGTCTGATATGAAACCGAAGTGGAATGGTAGCGAGTTTGAACCTCGTCTAATGGTTCCATTAAGTTTATCTTACGACCACCGTGTTATCGATGGCGCAGTAGGTGCAAGGTTCTCTACTGAAGTGGCAGCAAACTTAACCGACTTGCGCAGAATTATACTTTAAATAAAAATACGAGAATGTTTGTTATATCATGAACATTCTCGATGATTTTATAAGCCCTTGGGGCAGTATTTAGGTTATGCTATTACGCACAAGTTGATAGCTAACAAAAAATAGGATTGAGGTTCACAATGAGCGAAATTAAAACGCAATTAGTGGTACTGGGCGGCGGCCCTGGCGGTTACTCTGCAGCATTCCGTGCTGCCGACTTAGGTATAGAAACCGTTATTGTTGATTCACGCGAAGTGTTAGGCGGCGTATGTCTTAACGTTGGCTGTATTCCTTCAAAAGCATTGCTTCATGTAGCGAAAGTGATGAAAGAAGCGAAGCACATGGCTAGCCACGGCGTAACGTTTGGCGAACCAGAAATCGACTTAGACAAAATTCGCGAATATAAAGACAGCGTTGTAAAACAGCTGACTAACGGTCTTGGCGGCATGTCTAAAATGCGTAAAACCAAGCACGTTAAAGGTTACGGTAAATTTACCGGTGCTAATACCCTTGAAGTAAAAAATGGTGACGACGTTACTACTATTACTTTTGAAAAAGCGATTATTGCTGCGGGTTCTGAGCCAGTAAGCTTGCCGTTTATTCCAGAAGACGATCGTATTATCGACTCAACTGGCGCTTTGGAAATGAAAGATATTCCAGAGAAAATGCTAGTACTTGGTGGCGGTATCATTGGCCTAGAAATGGGTACAGTATACGAAGCGCTAGGTTCAAAAATTGATGTTGTTGAATTTTTAGATCAGCTTATTCCAGCTGCTGATAAAGACATCATGAAAGTCTTTATGAAAGACTATAAAGAAAAATTCAACATCATGCTTGAAACCAAGGTTACTGCGGTTGAAGCAAAAGAAGACGGTTTGTATGTAACGTTTGAAGGTAAAAATGCACCTTCAGAACAAGTACGCTACGACAAAGTATTAGTGGCTGTTGGGCGTCGTCCAAACGGTAAAATGGTTGGCGCAGACACCGCTGGTGTTAACGTTGACGACCGTGGCTTTATTAACGTTGATAAGCAAATGCGTACTAACGTTGAGCATATCTTTGCTATCGGTGATTTAGTAGGCCAACCTATGCTTGCACATAAAGCGGTTCACGAAGGTCATGTTGCTGCTGAAGTTATTGCTGGGCAGAAACATTACTTCGACCCACGTGGTATTCCTTCAGTAGCGTACACTGAGCCGGAAGTTGCCTGGGTTGGTGTTACCGAGAAAGAAGCGAAAGAGCAAGGTTTAAGCTACGAAACAGCCGTATTCCCATGGGCTGCTTCAGGTCGTGCTATTGCCTCTGATGCGACTAACGGTATGACTAAAATGATTTTCGAAAAAGACACCGGTCGTGTACTTGGTGGCGCAATGGTAGGTACTAACGCGGGCGAAATGCTTGGCGAGATTGGTCTTGCTGTTGAAATGGGCGCAGATGCGGAAGATGTTGCTTTAACAATTCACGCTCACCCAACGTTAAACGAATCAATTGGTTTAGCGTCTGAAATCTTTGAAGGTAGCATTACCGATTTGCCTAACGCTAAGGCAAAGAAAAAGAAGTAAGTTAGCTAATTAGTTAACGCAGAAACCCGCCACATGGCGGGTTTTTTTATTTTTGGTGCAGCTAACTTGGCGCAATCTACATGTAGCACCTATTATTAATGCAGGTTATTAGCAGTTAGATTTAAACGAGACAAAATGGTCCCGAGCAACATTCATACTATTGGAAAGAACACCTCTCATGCAGAAACTAAACACGCCGAATATGATATTGAGCTCAAAGGAAATGTGCTCAGAGTAGACGGGCGAGGTGTGGTAAACGAAGAAATTTTAAAGCAATACCACGAGGACGTTAAAGATATTGTTATTAGCCTTAAAGGCCAAAAATGGGGCTTTTTAGGATTTGTTCAAGGTACTGGGATTTTAACGCCGGCAGCAGAATCTACCTTAATAGACTCAATCAAACTTCGTAAAATATACGGTATGTCAGCCTGTGCTTTAGTGGTTGCCAACGCTGACATTCCAGCGCTGGTTCAAAGTCAGTTCGAGCGGGTGTACTTGGCAGCAGATATCGATTATTTCTTTTGTGTTGATGAAAAGGAAGGTTTAGCGTGGCTTGCCAGTAAAGAATGCAAGTACAAGTAAGCCTAAGCAGGTGAAAGCTGTCTATCAGAGGGACGGTAATAGCAGCTTATCTTCAATGCTTATTGTAAGCAGACCCCAACACGGCTTATTTAAAAAACTACGCAATTACTTTCCCCTTTGGGTCATTCACAGCGTTATCTAAATTTAAAATGTCGGCCGTCTCGGCTGCGTCTATCTCTTCACCATGCTTAATATGCGATGGCGTACAGTCGCTGCTGTCTATATTACGTTGAGCCAAGAAGCGCTTAACGGTTTCGGCGCAATAGGCTTTACGGCAGCATTGAGATAGCAGCATTTCGTGGCGCTCTACGCGCTCGCGAATGAACTTCACCACTAATTTACGTAACCACTGTAACCCAGCATCTAAGTCTTGGCGTTTGTGCCACATAACAGACATTGGCAGGCCTTTAATTTCAACAGGTGTTTCAAATACTGCGAGCTCACCAGAGAAAATCTCCTTCTCAACGACCAGTGATGGTGCAACACATATTAAGTTGCTTTCTTTTAGCAGCGGCGTGGCGTTGTAGAACTGATTGACCGACATAGCAATACGGCGTTTTAACCCCATGTTAGCTAATACTTGATCGGTAGGGCCGGTAACATCGCCTGTTACCGACACCAATAAGTGATCTGCGGCAATAAAGTCTTCCAAGGTAAGCTGCGCTTTTGCTAGTGGGTGATCGGGGCGCATCACCACTACCCAACTAGGGTCTAAAACGTGCTCGGTGCGTATTACCGCATCGGGTTGATGATATTTAGAAAAGGTCAGTTCAGCCTCTGCGTCTTTTAAAACCTTATCAGTGCCTAAATCGTAACTGGGAATAGCGTGAATATTAATGCCTGGAGCTTCATTTTCAATTACCTTGCGAAGCGGCCCCCACACCATAGCAACAATGCTATCGGTGGCCGATATACGAAAGGTTCGCTTGGCCGTGGCAGGGTCAAATTCCGCCGGGCTGACGGCAACTTCAAGTTGTCCTAATGGGCCTTGAATTTGGCTCCACAAATTGGTGGCAAATGACGTAGGTTGAATACCACGCCCATCCTTTACGAATAACTCGTCTTTCCATGCGGTACGCATGCGAGAAAGGGCGTTCGAGACAGCTGGTTGGGTCATCGACAATCTATCAGCAGCTCGGGTAATCGCGCCCTCTGTCATGATGGCATCAAATATCATCAATAAATTTAAATCATGTGGACGCATCAGTCTCTCCGGTTATTCGTAAATTAGTTCTGTACCAGTATATTAGGCCGAGCAGAGGAAATACTCCGTAAACACGCGGTAAACCCATCCATGGGCGCTCCGCAATCGCATCCAAGCGATTGAGGGGGGCTTCACGTTTACGAGACACGTATTTCCTCACCTCGTCCTCAGTACGATGTGAGGCCGCGGTAAGGAAATACTGCATAAACACGCGTGAACTCATCGCTTTTTATCACGTGAGTTTATCGCTAAACAGCGCGTTTAAGTATTGTCACCACATTTATTTGCTTCATGTTGTGCTGCCAAATTACAGGTAACACCTTGAGCGAAATAGCCTAAATTTCATACTTCTCAATATATATCATTTTATGATGTGTTGCATACGAAAATATAATTATTTTTATTGTATTGCCATGTGCATAATGCACGCCTTCACACTTTTAGAGACTCTTGCAATGACGACTTTAACTCGATTTTTGGCCATTCTAAGCCTAACAGCACTTGTCGCCGCATGTGGTAGCGACGATACGGATCCTGGCCAGCAAATGCATGCGAATGCGGGCATTCCTGTAGATGTTGCGCCAGTGGTCTCGCAGCGTTTAACCGAATGGGACAGCTTTACTGGCCGTTTAGAAGCGCCACAAACCGTATCCCTTCGCCCACGTGTTTCAGGCTACATTGAATTTGTAGCGTTTGAGGAAGGCGAATATGTAGAGCAGGGCGAAACCTTGTTCCTTATTGATAACCGCGCTTTTAAAGCAGAAGTTGAGCGTTTAACCGCGCAACTTGAAGAAGCAAAAAGCCGTTACGACTTATCAGTGCAAAGCTACGACAGAGTCGTCAAGCTTCGTAAAACCCAAGCGGTTTCGCAAGAAGTGCTAGATGAGCGTTTAGCGGGTAAGAATCAAGCTTTTGCTAGCATTAACCAAACAAAAGCGGCGTTAGACGTTGCCCGTTTGAACCGCGGTTTTGCCCGTGTGGAAGCGCCTATTTCTGGCCGTGTGTCTCGCGCAAATATAACTGCAGGCAACTATGTAACCGCAGGGCAGTCTGAGCTCACCAGCATTGTATCTACCCATCAGCTTTACGCTTACTTCGATATTGATGAGCAAACGTACCTAAATTACGTGAGCAGTGATGATAAAGCCGACTCTGCGGTTAACGACCAAGCCGTGGCTATGCGTCTTGCCAATGAGCAAGATTATGGCCATTGGGGACAAATCGACTTCGTAGATAACCAAGTGAATGGCAATACCGGAACCCTCCGTGTTCGCGCGGTTTTCAACAATGAAAATGGTCGTTTAATGCCGGGATTATTTACCCATCTAAAACTTGCGGGTGATACCAACGAACAAGGCATTTTAATTAAAGAAAAAGCCATTGGTACCGACCTTAACAACAAATTTGTGTTGGTGGTAAACGGCGAAAATAAAGTGGAATACCGCGCTGTTACCTTGGGTGACAAAGTAGGCAGCATGCGCATTATTCAAAGTGGCTTAGTGGCAGGCGATACCATTGTAGTAGATGGTCTGCAGCGCGTACGCCCAGGTGCTGTTGTTGCGCCAAACCACGTTGATATGGGTGATAAAGAAGCACTAGCAAGCCTGCAAAACTGGCAGTCTCGTGTAGACAATGTAACCAATTTGGCTAACGTTGATGCTCTTACTGGTAGCGCAGCGGGTACTGGAATTAATTAATGAATTTTTCGCAATTTTTCATTCGCCGCCCAATTTTTGCAGGTGTACTAAGCCTGCTCATTTTCATTGGTGGTGCGATAGCTGTTTGGCAGCTACCTATAACAGAATACCCAGAAGTGGTGCCGCCTACGGTAGTGGTAACGGCTAACTATCCTGGCGCTAACCCCAAAGTTATTGCCGAAACCGTTGCTACGCCCTTAGAGCAAGAGATTAATGGCGTGGAAGACATGATTTATATGTCTTCACAGGCCACATCTGATGGCCGTATGACGCTTACCATCACGTTCGCTATTGGTACCGATCCTGATGATGCTACTACGCTGGTTCAAAACCGTGTTAATCGTGCTACACCGCGATTGCCACAGGAAGTACAGCGCTTAGGTATTGTTACCGAAAAATCATCACCAGATTTAACCATGGTGGTGCATTTAACCTCACCTGATAAACGTTACGACATGCTTTATTTGTCTAACTATGCCGACCAGTTTGTGAAAGATGAACTCGCACGTGTTGAAGGGGTAGGGCAAGTTCGTTTATTTGGTGCTGGTGAATACAGCATGCGCGTATGGCTAGACCCCAATAAATTAGCCTCGCTGCAAATGAACCCTGGTGATGTAGTTGCTGCTATTTCCGAGCAAAACCAACAAGCTGCGGCAGGGAGTTTAGGCGCACAGCCCACGGGTACCAGTGAGTTTCAACTGCTTATCAATGTACGCGGTCGCCTAGAAGATGAAAGTGAATTTGAAAACATTATTGTTAAGGTGGGAGACAACGGCCAAATTACCCGCTTAAAAGACGTCGCTCGCATTGAGCTAGGTGCCGATTACTACACCTTGCGTTCATTGTTAAACAACAACCCAGCAGCTGCACTACCTATATTTCAGGCACCAGGTTCTAACGCCATACAAATTTCTGACGATGTGCGTGCTCGCATGGCCGAGCTTGAAAAAATGTTTCCAGAAGGGTTGGAATACGACATTGTTTACGACCCTACCGTCTTCGTACGTGGTTCCATTGAAGCGGTGGTAAATACGTTATTTGAAGCTGTGCTACTGGTTGTTTTGGTTGTAGTGCTGTTTTTACAAACCTGGCGCGCGTCTATTATTCCTTTAGTGGCCGTTCCCATTTCATTGGTTGGTACTTTTGCGTTTATGCAATTGATGGGCTTTTCGTTAAACGCGCTATCGTTGTTTGGACTAGTACTCGCTATCGGCATTGTAGTTGATGATGCCATTGTGGTGGTGGAAAACGTAGAGCGGAATATTGCCGATGGCAAAGCGCCATTCGATGCCACTGTGCAAGCTATGAAAGAAGTAACAGGCCCTATTATTGCGACCACCTTGGTATTGGCAGCGGTGTTTATTCCTACCGCGTTTATGAGCGGCTTAACGGGGCAGTTCTATAAGCAGTTTGCGTTAACCATTACCATTTCTACGTTTATCTCAGCGATAAACTCATTAACCTTAAGCCCAGCGCTGTCGGCGTTATTATTAAAGCCTCATGGGCAATCGAAAGATTGGTTAAGCCGTGGTATGGATAAACTATTTGGCCGTTTTGTATTTACGCCATTTAATAAAATGTTCGATCGCGGAGCCAAAAAATACACAGGCGCTGTAGGTGGGCTTATTCGCAAAAGCGGTGTGGTAGTGGTGCTTTATGCCGGTTTATTAGGCCTAACCTATTTCCAGTTTGCTAACACGCCTACTGGCTATGTACCACCGCAAGATAAGCAGTACCTTATTGCATTTGCTCAACTTCCTAATGCATCGTCGCTAGATAGAACCGAGGAAGTGGTACGTGAAATGTCACGAATTGCGATGGAGCACCCTGGGGTTTCTGATGCAGTAGCGTTTCCAGGTTTGAATATTAATGGCTTCACCAATAGCCCAAGTTCCGGTGTGCTGTTTACGCCGCTAAAGCCTTTTAGTGAGCGCCAAAGTCCAGAGCTTTCAGCCGGTGCAATTGCGATGCAATTAAACCAGCAATTTGGTTCTATTAAAGGGGCGTATGTGGCTATATTCCCGCCACCACCGGTAATGGGGCTTGGCACCATTGGTGGGTTTAGGCTGCAAGTTCAAGACAGAGGAAATTTGGGTTTTGCTGAACTTGAAAAAGTAACTCAAGAGGTGATTGGCAAAGCGTGGGCGCACCCTGCATTAACCGGTAACTTCACTAGCTTTACGGTTAATGTACCTCAGTTAAATGTGGATGTAGATCGCGAGAAAGCCGTTAGCCAAGGGGTAAATATTGGCACCTTGTTTGACACCATGCAGGCGTATTTAGGCTCGGTGTATGTGAACGATTTCAACTTGTTCGGTAGAACCTATCAGGTGAATGTTCAGGCCGATGCACAGTACCGCCAAGACGTTGAAAACATCACTCAATTTAAGGTGCGAAACGATAAAGGGGATATGATCCCGCTAGGTTCATTCCTAGATATTCAGCACAGTGCAGGGCCAGACAGGGTGATGCATTACAACGGCTATGTCACCGCTGAAGTAAATGGCTCACCAGCGCCGGGCTACAGTTCAGATCAAGCCAAAGCCGCGATTGAGCAAATTCTTGATGAAACGCTTCCGCTAGGCATGACCTACGAGTGGACCGAGCTAACCTATCAGCAAATATTGGCAGGTAATGCGTCGGCCTTTATTTTCCCGTTAGTCGTACTGTTGGTGTTCTTAGTGTTGGCGGCACAGTATGAAAGCTTACGGTTACCACTGGCTATTATATTAATTGTTCCCATGACCTTGCTAAGCGCATTAATTGGTGTGGTGATTTATGGCGGCGACAACAACATATTTACCCAAATTGGCTTAATTGTGTTGGTGGGGCTTGCTACTAAAAATGCCATTCTGATTGTGGAATTTGCCAAAGAACTACAAGACAAGGGTATGGACGCACTATCAGCCATTAAAGAGGCCAGCAAGTTGCGTCTTCGCCCCATCCTGATGACATCGATTGCTTTCATTATGGGTGTGTTACCTATGGTGCTTTCCACTGGTGCGGGTGCAGAAATGCGTCAAGCCATGGGCGTAGCGGTATTCTCAGGCATGATAGGGGTTACCGTGTTCGGCTTAATTCTTACCCCTGTATTTTACTATTTGTTGAAACGTAACGGTTAACTCTCCCGTTTACCCAAGCGTTGCCTCCTCCTCGTACTTTGGAGGCACTACAGGCCACTTAATTTAAGTGGCCTTTTTTTATGGTAGGCATAGGGGATGGGCCACAATGGCTCAACGCTACACCCCTTTATTTTGTGATAGCAGAATGCATTTGTACTGTATATTTATACATGATATAACGGCTTTGTAATCTAAAAACCACCTATAAATACACACTTCTATTTTCGTATTTTATTACCGAACCCGCTGATTTTGTGTATTTGCTTAGAGAAAGTGACAATTTGCAATGCATGACAAACTGATTCAAAAACTCGAAATTCTCTCAGATGCAGCCAAGTATGACGCTTCCTGTGCAAGCGGTTCGGCAGGTAAACGAAAGGCAGGTAAAACTGATAAAACTGGTATTGGTTCTCTTACTGGCGGAATGGGTATATGCCACAGTTTTACTCCTGATGGACGGTGTGTTTCTTTACTGAAGATACTCATGACAAACTACTGTATTTACGATTGTCACTATTGCATCAATAGAGTATCGAGTAGTGTTCAACGTGCCCGTTTCACGGTCAAGGAAACGGTTGAGCTAACACTGAATTTTTATAAGCGTAACTATATCGAAGGTTTATTTCTTAGTTCAGGCATTGTCGGTTCGCCAGACCTTACAATGGAAAGCATGGTGCGTATTGCCAAATCCTTACGTATCGATCACGGATTTAAGGGGTATATTCATCTTAAAACCATTCCCAATGCATCGCCTGAACTTCAGGCCGAAGCAGGTTTATACGCTGACAGGCTTAGTATTAATGTAGAAATGCCTACCCAGCCTTCATTAAATCAATACGCGCCCGAAAAAGATCTCGGCGCTATTCATAGCGCGATGAATACCCTGAAAGACAAAATTACTGAGCATAAAGTAGATAAAACGCATACAGGCAAACGTCCTCCTCGTTTTGCCCCTGGCGGGCAGTCCACTCAAATGATTATAGGAGCCGATGGCTCAAATGATAAAACCATCTTGGGAGCGAGTGTTCAACTTTATAGCCAACAAAAGCTGCGCCGAGTTTATTATTCTGCGTTCTCGCCAATACCTGATGCATCAGAAGTTTTGCCTTTGAAACCTGCGCCTTTGGTGCGAGAGCATCGTCTTTATCAAGCTGATTGGCTACTGCGTTTCTATGGATTTACGCTTGACGAAATCGTGCACGATGACATGCTTGATATGGACCACGATCCTAAACTTGCGTGGGCATTGCGCAATCGTCATGTGTTTCCCATTGATTTAAATAAAGCAGACAAACTCATGTTGTTAAGAGTGCCAGGTCTTGGTGCACGCACCGTACAAAAAATTCTGGCGATTCGTCGTTATACAAAGCTTAGCTGGATGGATCTCACGAAATTGCGTCTGCCATTACAAAAGCTGAAACCTTTCATTAGCGTAAGTGATTACTCACCTGCTATTCACTTACTCGATAGTAATAATTTTGAGTTGCAGTTCAAACAGCCGAAGCAGTTTGAGTTATTCGGCGCCTAACTGAAGTAGGATTAGCAGTAAGATCAAGATGAAAACAATTACAATCACTTCGGTGCCTGGGTACGATGAGTGGCGCATTGCAGCAAGAGAATGTTTGGCGCAAGCTATCCCCCCTGAAAATATTATCTGGCAAAATTCAGAGTCGATACAAGACGACCTGTTTGGCGATGGGGAACAAGACATAGCAGCCAGTAAGCCAAAAACGCAACACACTATTCCCAAGTCAGTCTTAATACTTTTTAAATATGCACTGTGTCATCAAGATGCGAGCCGATTCGCATTGTGTTATCGGGTGTTATGGCGCGTTATTTTCGAGAACAAAAACCTTATTCAGTTAAAGACTGACCAAGATATACTGCAACTTACTACGTTAGCCAAAGCGGTAAAGCGCGATGCATATAAAATAAGTGCTTTTTTGAGATTTCGAGAAGTTACGCTTGACGGACAAGAGCACTTTATCGCTTGGTATGAACCAGAACATTTTAGCTTAGAGATTAAACTCGACTTCTTCCAAACTCGCTTTAAGAATATGCGGTGGTCTATATTGACGCCTTATCGGGCTGCTCATTGGGATACTGAAAAGCTAGTTTTAGAAGATAATCCCGATCCGAGAGTGTTTCCTGATGAAGATCGTATCGAAAAATATTGGCTCACTTACTACGCTAATATATTTAATCCCGCCCGTATCAAAAAGAGCGCAATGTTGAGCTCAATGCCCAAAAAGTACTGGAAGAATATGCCCGAAACAGCTTTGATTGACGATATGATTCGAAATTCGGATGCGAGAGCGCGCAAAATGATAGTTGATGGGAATAAACGCTAATTCATTTCTCCAGCCTCTTTGCGGCCACAATTGGTCATTATGTATCGTTAAGTATCAACAATCTCGGCTTTTTTCATCCCTAAATTCGACTCCAACTGAACGTAAGCTAGCACTATCAACAATAAAAACTGGAACGAGAGTTATGAAGATAGGTGCAGCAGTGGTAGTGGCAATAGGGATGGTGAGTGCGCTTGGCGTATTGGGTCAACAGGTGTCTTCGGCCTTAAACGAGATGCAAACGTGGGACAGGGTAGTTACCGTTAAAGGATTATCAGAACGAGAATACGTGGCTGATCGCGTGATTTGGCCTATTCAATTTGTTGATGCGGGCAATGATTTACCCGCGCTATACAACCACATTGAAGCTAACAGCATGAAAGTATCTACCTTCTTACAGAATAACGGTATTGCCAAAGAGGGAATTTCCATCGGTAAGCCAGACATTACCGACAAGCTAGCCCAGCAATATGGAGGAACAGAAAAAGCGCCGTTTCGTTATAGCGCAGTGCAAACCATTACCGTGTTTTCAAACGATGTAGAAAATGTGCGCTTAGTCATGAGCCAGATAGGTAGCTTATTAAAGTCTGGTGTTGTGCTAACCAATCAACACTATCAAGCACAGCCCGAGTATGTATTTACGCGTTTAAATGAAGTGAAGCCGGCAATGATTGAGGAAGCCACAGTTAACGCTAGAGAAGTGGCTGAAAAATTCGCGCAAGACTCAAAAAGTACTTTAGGGAAAATAAAACGGGCTAATCAGGGACGGTTTTCTATCTCTAGTAGAGACCATCATCACCCCTATATTAAACAGGTGCGGGTAGTTTCGACTATTGACTATACACTGGTAGATTAATACTCATGTATTATTACAGAGTTGCTATTTTGGTGAGTTTGCTCAAAATATACTGGAGTAATGTAAAAGCTATCTTAGTTTACGTGGCCAGTAACACTATATTAGTGGCATTAAGAACGTGTTTTTAATTTAACGCAACGCGTTTTAGCAAACGCATACAGGTAAACATGACAGACCAAAAGCCACCAGCACAGCAACTGGAGTTCTTTGAAATTCCAAGCCCCTGTATTGGTGTTTGCGAGTCTGGACCGCGAGGGTATTGCAAAGGATGCTACCGCAGCCGAGAAGAGCGATTGTATTGGCTCAAGATTGACGACGGAACTCGCCGAAAAGTCATAGTGGCATGTCAGCGCCGTAAAAAATCGGCCTTAAGCAGAGCCCGTCGTCAAAACGAAGCAACAAAAGAAGTCCGAGAGCCTAGTCAAATTTCTATGTTTGATACGCCTCCCGAGAAAATTGATAAAGCATAAGTGGTGTAGTTTTTATCTTTATACACCCTCATGCAATAGTTAAAAGTGGAACCTTTGCATGTCTTTAGATAAATATGTGTCGTTTGCTACAAAGTCATTTGCCTTGCCAGATATATGTATACGCATCCGCTCGGTATTAGATAACCCGCGTTCAAGTGCAAGCGACCTTGGCGATTTAATTAGTTTGGATGCGTCATTAACAGCCAAGGTGCTGCGATTGGCAAATAGTTCACTGTTCCGATTTCCTTCACAGGTAGAGTCTGTTTCAAAAGCCATTAACATTATTGGTGGTGAAGCATTGTATAATTTGGTAATGGCAGAAACCGCCAACACCGCGTTTAAATACTTTGATACCCAACTTATTAATCTTGATAAACATTGGTTCGATTCGGTGTATTGTGGAATGGTGGCGAAGCAATTGGCCAAGGCTAGTAATATACGTGGTAGCGAGCGTTTCTTCGTGATGGGTATATTGCAAAATCTCAGTGAGTTGGTGATTGCTAAACGCTCGCCCGAGCTTTACAAAAACTACATTGAGCAAGATAACGATATGCTGCTAGGGGCAAGACAAATTCACCATTTTGGTTTTACCTTTTCTAACTGTAGCGGTACCATATTAGAAAGTTGGAAGCTTCCTCTTGTGCTCTATTATCCGGTTATGCACGCTAATGATATGTCTAGGCAGGCTGCAGATAGCGATATTGCGCTACTGGCATTAGCGTCAAGGGTCACTTCCATGCAGCAAAATAAAAAAACTGATGCTGACATTGAACTTTTTTTAGAAGACATAGCCAATAATAGTGGTGTGAATCTAGATGACGTGGCAAATGCCATAGAGTTCGCCGATAGAGAAACAGCAAAAATTTCTATGCTTATACATTGATTTACCGGCAGTGAGGTAAAACAATGGTAAGTAGCTTTGGGCTTTATGTGGCGCAAAGCAGCTTGATGGTTGTTGAATATGAATTTAGAAACCGTTCTACAAGCGCTCGATTGTACAACTAAGCGGTAAAAAGCAAAGCGGTAAAAAGCTAAGCGGTAAAAACACATAGCTTACGTAATACCCACGGAA
This sequence comes from Alteromonas sp. K632G, assembly GCF_017653625.1. Lineage (NCBI taxonomy): Bacteria > Pseudomonadati > Pseudomonadota > Gammaproteobacteria > Alteromonadales > Alteromonadaceae > Alteromonas > Alteromonas sp. K632G. The sequence continues at coordinate 37,375 of NZ_JAGGDM010000017.1, read as the reverse complement.
GGGCATAATAGGGTGTTAAATGGCTATGCCATAACAGCACCGAACCTATAAAAAATTACTAAAAATTATGCTTAATCTAACCAAATTATTTTGTGCAGCATGCTGTCTACTCAGTATAAGCACTGCCGTCTTTGCGGCAGATCGCGATTTAATTCAAACGCTTTATCACGCCGATTTTACGCCAGACACCGACGACGAAGTACCTAGATTTTCGCTGAACGGTGAGTTAGGTATTCTGTCAAATACTGGAAATACATCTGCAGCGAGCATCAAAGCGGGTATTAACGCCGATCATGAAACTGAAAATTGGAGCAGTCTGTACTTTGCAGAAATGCTTTATCAAGAAAGTAATACCGATGGCACTGGTCGCGAAGTATCGGCCAAACGCTTCTATGGTAGCGCTCAGTTCGATTACAAATTAAACCAGCCTGGTAGACGTTTATTCATGTACGGCGATTATGAAGATGATTCTTTTAGCGGGTATGATCATCGTGCTTCACTGGCTGCTGGTTGGTCACAGCGTGTGTGGCGAGACGAAGTCAGTGAGTTTCGTTACAGTGTTGGGCCTGGTTATTCTTTTGTCGAGCTTGAAGAGCCGTTAGATGAAGATATCAACGACGGTGTAATTGTAAGGGCATCTGCTGAATACAAATACCATTGGGCATCGGGTGCTAACCTTCGACAATTTGTTAGCACTGAAGCGGGTGATGAAAATACTAAATCTCGTTCTGAGACGTCTTTGTCAGCCAACGTTTTCGGCTCTTTAGCCATGAAGCTGTCGTTTATTTTAAATCACGAAACCGATACTACCGAAGATGTAGATGGGTTAAGTACAGAGACTTCGGTTGCTTTGGTTTATCAATTCTTCTAATAATCAGGCTCAAAGCTTGTCAATAAGTGTAAATTTTGCGTCTTATAGTCTAATTTTTATTCGACCCTCATTGACTCGCTCTATTAGGTAGGTACTATTGGCGCAGATTTTTCAGGCTATGCTGGCTAGCGCTTACGCTGGGTATTCACAGCATGGCAAAAGGATAAAACACTACTAGGATTGCTAATGAAAAAACAGCTTATCGCATCACTTTTGGCCTTGTCTTTCTCTTCTGTTACTTTTGCTCAAGATGACGTTAAACCTTTCACTATGGAAGGTGAGCTAGGCATTATCGCAACAACAGGTAATACTGAAACATCATCAATTAGTGCCGGTATTACTGCTCACCAAGAATTAGAGCAGTGGAGCAACGACTACATTCTTGAAGGTTTATACAAGAAAGAAACGGTAGATAACGACGATGGTACCGAAGAAGAATACACATCGGCACAAAAGTTTTACGGCTCTGCACAGGGTAACTACAAGTTAGATAACCCTGATTATCGTTTGTTTGGTTTCGCATCGTATGAAGATGACCGTTTAAGTAACTTCGACTATCAATCAACACTTGCTGTGGGTTGGAACCAAAAAGTACTTGAAAATAAACGTCACACTTTAGAGTACTCAATCGGTCCTGGTTACTCGTTTGCTGAAACACAAGAAGGCGAAGAGCAGAACAGCATGATTGTTCGTGCTTCAAGTGCTTACTCTTGGAAAATTTCAGACACAGCTAAATTTACTCAAACAGTGAGTACGGAAGTGGGTTCTGACAACACGAAATCTCGTGCTGAGTCTGCGCTTACGGCTACTATTAGCGGTAACCTTTCTATGAAGGTGTCGTTTAAGTTAGACCATAACTCAAACGTATCTGACGACGTTGAAAAGCTTGATACTGAAACTGCAGTAACGCTAGTTTACAACTTCTTCTAAAACCGTATTAACGGTTGTAGAAACAAAAAACGCTGTCAATTGGCAGCGTTTTTTTATGTCTTCAAAAGAGTATGACGGTAACTAACGACCGCCACCCCTAGCATTAGTGAAGAATACGGGTCTTAATCGTACCGTCAATCTGTTGTAGTTGTGCAAGCGCGTCATAAGCTCTGTCTTGCTGAACATCTACCACTACATAACCAATTTCTGCGTTAGTTTGAAGGTACTGGGCTTCAATGTTAATGCCTTTCTCTGCAAATGCTTGGTTAATCTGTGTAAGAATACCCGGCTGGTTTTTGTGCACGTGAAGCAGACGAGAGCGGCTAATGTGCTCTGGTAATGATACTTCAGGGAAGTTAACTGCAGATAAGGTAGAACCATTATCACTGTACTTCGCCAATTTACCGGCTACTTCTATGCCAATGTTTTCTTGGGCTTCTTGAGTGCTACCACCTACATGCGGCGTAAGAATCACGTTATCAAACTTACGTAGAGGTGATTGGAATTCTTCGTTATTCGACTTAGGCTCAACGGGGAATACGTCAATAGCAGCGCCATTTAACTGCCCGCTTTCAAGTGCATCGGCAAGAGCGTCAATATCTACAACCGTTCCGCGTGAAGCATTAATAAAAATGCTGCCTTTTTTCATTTGCGCAAACTGCTCAGCTGCAAACATGTTTTGCGTTTGCTGAGTTTCAGGCACGTGAAGCGATACCACATCAGAAGTGTTTAATAGCTTCTCTAACGACTTTATCTGCGTAGAGTTACCTAATACCAACTTATCTTCAATATCGAAAAACTGTACGCGCATACCAAGGTGTTCAGCAAGAATACTTAGTTGGGTACCAATGTGTCCATAACCAATAATACCCAGTGTTTTTCCACGGGCTTCGTATGAACCATTTGCTGTTTTTTCCCACTCACCGCGGTGCGCTTTAGCACTTTTGCTAGGCACTTGGCGAAGCAAAAGAATAAGCTGACCAAGTACAAGCTCTGCTACTGAACGGGTGTTAGAAAACGGCGCATTAAATACCGGAATACCACGGCGCTGTGTTGCTTCTAAATTCACTTGGTTAGTACCAATACAGAAACAACCAATAGCTACCAATTTCTGAGCAGCATCTACTACCTTCTCAGTAATTTGAGTACGTGAACGAAGGCCAATAAAATGCGCATCTTTCACTTTCTCAACAAGCTCTTCTTCAGGAAGGGACGTTTTGAGATACTCAATATTGGTGTACCCATTATTCTTAAAGGTTTCTAGTGCACTTTGATGCACACCCTCTAACAACAATATCCGGATCTTATCCTTCTCTAGTGAAACTTTGCTCATGGATTTGCTATCTCTTAAAAAGTATTAGTATTTACAGAGCTCGAGGCTGGTGCAGGCGGGGTAGGTAAGACTGGAGCAAACCCTCCGCCGCATGGATGCGGCGGCGGAGCTCCCATGGATGGGTTCACAGCGTGTTTGCGGAAGTCTTACCTACCCCGACTAGTACTAACCTCAAACTCTCGAAAGGCCATCTAGACGTCTAAACGGAAATCTAACAGAAATCAGTTTAACTTGAAAGCTATTATTTAAAGGTATCAACACCGGTTTCGGTGGCCGATAGTACGATGTCTGCGCCACGTAGGGCGAATATGCCGTTGGTGACCACACCAGGAATATTATTAATCGACTGTTCAAGCTCTCTTGGGTTTAAGATTTCAAGGTTATGTACGTCTAAAATAACGTTGCCGTTATCGGTTACTACGCCTTGACGGTATTCAGGATCGCCGCCTAGTTTTACCAACTCGCGAGCCACAAAAGATCGCGCCATTGGAATAACTTCAACAGGAAGAGGGAATTTGCCAAGCACGGGAACGCGCTTGCTATCATCTACAATGCACACGAATGTGGTTGATGCACCGGCCACAATTTTTTCCCGGGTAAGGGCTGCACCGCCGCCTTTAATCATGTGTTTGTGCTCGGTAACTTCATCAGCACCGTCGATATACACTGAAATATTGCTAACATCGTTTAATGCGAATACTTCAATGCCTAGGGCTTCTAGCAACTTGGTAGAGGCATCAGAGCTTGATACTGCTCCTTCAATGTTATTTTTAATTTTGCCGAGTTCTTCAATGAAAAAATTAACCGTGGAGCCAGTACCTACACCAACAATACTGCCGTTTTCAACATATTCGATGGCTGCTTTAGCGACTGCTTGCTTCTTTGCATTTTGATCCATAGTGACTCTCCTAACTAAATTTTCATCAGTTTACCGGAAAACCGCTAGCTAACCCACCGTGATAGGGGAATTTACGGTGCGTTATGTACGATTAAAGCTCAACTGCTGTGTGGGGGTGACAATTGCGTTTACAGGAATGTCCCATTGCTGAACGGGAAGTTGGTCTACTTGCTGGCAATCGTGGGCAATACCAATGAGTTTTGGCTTTATCATTTGTGCTTGAATACTAGCTAACGTGCGGTCGTAATAGCCACCGCCCATGCCCAAACGATTTCCACTCGCATCGAACCCTACCAATGGCATAAGTATCACCTGATGATGGAAAGTCGGAATAACATCTGGGCAGGCTAAAACTGGCTCTTCAATGTTGTATTTGTTCACGCGCATTGGCGTTTTTTCTGAATATCGAAGAAAAAGCAGGTGACCTTTGCAAACCGGATGCAACACAGGCAAAGAGGTATAAAGGGCAGATGCGTTGTTCAGCTTCCAGCAAGCATGCATAAAAGGGCGTAAGTCAACTTCACCGTCGTTAGGCAGGTAACAAGCAATAGATGATGCGTTGGTAATATCGGGCAATGACATGAGGTTGTCGCGTACTGCGATAGCAGCGCGCTGCTGCTGTGATTCAGGTAATTCGTTGCGCAATGCTCTTAATGCCTTTCGCAATGTTACTCGTGATGTTTTTTTTGGCATAATTTGTGACGTGTTCCGTTCCATACAGCAGGCTTCCAGTGGCTCCACGTTGTCTTACTTTCCTAAATAGTGATTAAGTACCCTAATAAGCTCTGCGTTTTCAACGGGCTTGGTGAGTAGGTCGTCTAAGCCATTTTTTAATAACAAATCTCGTTGCGTGATAACATCTGCGGTTAAGGCTATAACAGGTAGTGTGGCGCGCACTTTCTTAATTTGCCGAGTGGCTTCTGTTCCGTCAATTCCCGGTAAGTTGATGTCCATCAGCACCAAATCTACAGGATTAGATTTTACATACTCTACGCCTTCTTCACCGCTACCTACAACTGATATTGGCAAACCAAGTTTATCAAATATGGTTTTTATCACTATCTGATTAATATAATGATCTTCCACTACTAATACGTAAGAGTCAGTAGGAATATTTAGCTTTTGGGGCTGTAAAAGCGCGGGGTCGTGTTCGTTAGTATTGGCACTAACTTCTTCAGCAGGAATGGCTACGCTTACACGCGTACCTTCGTTTAGCTTACTGTTAAGTTTTATAGACCCCCCCATCAACTCAACCAGTTTCTTGGTAATATTTAGGCCTAAGCCTGTACCATCAAATTGATGCGCGTTCTGCATTCGCTCGAATGGTGCGAAGAGCTTTTTTTGTTCCTCTTCGCTAATGCCAATACCTTCATCTTTAATCGCCAGCAACAAATTCCCTTGCTTGTACTTTACTTGAATGGAAACGTGCTTGTTGGCATGGGTATATTTAATGGCGTTCGACAATAGGTTTAGGGCTACTTGGCCAAATTTAGTGTCGTCAAAATTGAGAGAGTGGGGAACATTGTCATCAATAGCTGAATTAAAAATAACATTCCCGTCTTCAGCGCGAATTCGGGTTAATGAGAATAAATGAGTGAAAAAGTCAGCTGTACCTACAGCGCGGGGCATGACGCGCATTTTACCCGCTTCTATTTGCTTCATATCCAACACAGAGTTCACTATTTCAAGCAAGCGCTCACCGCTTTTGCTTATATGCCCAAGCGAGTCTGTAAAGTTAGTGGGCAGTGAAAGTTGCTTGGCTTCGCCTTCAAGCAAGTTGCTGAACGTGTTTATCGCATTTAGGGGCGTTCTAATTTCATGGCTAATGTATGAAAGAAAGTCAGATTTAAACTGGCTGGTTCGCTCAAGTTCTCTGTTCTTACGTTTCAATTCCAAATGCGCAACCACTGATTCACTTAATGTCTTAAGTGCATTGCGTTGAAGACTAGTTAGGGTTTTGGGTTTATCGTCTATTGCGCATAACGTGCCAATGGCATGTCCTGATGGCGTTAATAGCGGTGCGCCGGCGTAGAATCGAATATTGGGCTCGCCCGTCACTAACGGGTTATCATGAAAGCGCGGATCTTCTTTTGCGTTAGATACTTCGAACACTTCACGCTGTAAAATAGCATGTGAGCAAAAAGCGATATTACGAGAGGTTTCGGTGGCTTCAATCCCTACACGAGATTTGAACCATTGTCTGTCGGGGTCAACTAGGCTAATTAATGCAATGGGCGCGTCACAAATTTGTGAAGCAAGTTGAGTTAAGTCGTCGAAGAGTTGTTCGGCGTCCGTATCAAGTACATCGTAGCTTAATAGCTCTCTAAGACGCTGTTCTTCGTTTGCTGGAACCTTGGCAGGGATCATTCTTTCACATTACCTCAACTCAACTAAAATGTGAAAACAGGAGGCCGACTACCATAGAAGAGCCTCCTTTCACATCTATAAAGCGTAGGTGTCTATGAACAATTGTTCCAATTTAGCGTGATCTACTTTTGTAGCCACTTTAATAGTGTTCGCATTGTTCCACAGTGGGCTAGGGGTTGTACCCTTAGGGGCCACTGCTGTTTGACCACGATCCAGCTCGCCAGTACCAACACGAACATGACCTTCGGTGAGTTCGAATAACTCAGGGTGGCGTAAATGTGCAAGCGGGAATGCATCGTGGAAGAAACAAACACGATCCTCACGATTGGCTGAATAGAAATCCATATAGAACTGGGCAGTGTCTTTTACAAAACCACCAAGCTTCGCATTCTTTTCTTCTAATGTTTCAACAAAAGAAGGAGAAAACGGCGTGTCGTTAGTTACGTCTAAGCCGAACATGGTTAAGTCCCAATCTGCACCAAATACAATTTCAGCAGCGTAGGCATCGTTCCAAATATTTGCTTCGGCAAGTGGTGTTACGTTACCACGTACAAAGGCTGCGCCGCCCATAATGGTAACGCCCTTGACTAACTTGGGCAGTTCTGGCTCTAAACGTAGTGCTAGCGCTAAGTTACCTAATGGGCCGATAGCTACAAGCGTCACTTCGCCAGGGTATTTACGGGCCATATCCACAATAAACTGAGCAGAACTACGAGGGTCTAGTTCGGTTTTAGGCGCTTCTGGTTTAATGTGACCAAAACCATAATCACCATGTACAAAATGCGCGTACGTTGATTCAGGGCCCACCCAAGGCATACCAACACCTTTGGTTACTGGAATGTCTTTACCTGCAATTTCGCAAAGGGTAAGGGCATTCTGTGCCGCCATGGTGACAGGTACGTTGCCGTAAACTGTGGTTAAACCAAGTACTTCAATATCTGGAGACTGAAACGCAAAAAATATTGCCATCGCATCATCGATGCCAGGATCCGTATCTAAAATTATCTTATGTGCCATTAATAATACTCTAGTGCGTTTTTTATTTAGTGTGCTTTGCCAAGAAACGGTCTACTTCTTTCTGCGTAGGAATACTCTGCGCAGCGCCCTCTCGGGTAACCGCAATAGCAGAAGCTGCACAACCTCTAATTAATGCACGTTTCGCATCAGTGTGAGTACTGTAAGCAGATAAAAAGTAACCTATAAAAGTATCGCCAGCGGCGGTGGTATCTACTGCATCAACAGAAAACGCTTCCACTTCTATGGTATCGTTTCCTCTTAACATCATTACACCCGCTTTACCTAGTGTAATAATAACTTCGCAATGAGACCACTGCTCTTTAAATACCGTGAGAATATCGTCTAATTCTTCTTTATCCGTTAATGCTGCTGCTTCCGTCTCGTTTACAATCAGTAAATCGATACAATCTAAAGGAAGGGCTTTAACCGACTCACTCATAGGTGCAGGGTTAAAGGCAACTTTAAGCTGACTTTCTTTTGCCAAGCGAAGTACGTCAGCAATACTGCTGGTTTCGTTTTGGGTAAGTACCCAATCGGAAGACGACGTATCTAACAAGGCTTTGTTTACGGTATCGGCAGTAATGGTTTGGTTTGCGCCACCAAATAACACAATAGCATTTTCGCCACTGGGCGTTACTTGAATAATGGCATGACCTGAAGGGGTTTCAGAGCATTTAACACCACGACAATCTACGCCTTTTTTAATTAGCGTTTGTTTGAACGTTGCGTCATTTTCATGAATGCTACCTACGTGACGAACATCTGCACCGGCTTGCGCTAGGGCAATTGACTGGTTCGCACCTTTACCACCAAGTAATTGTTGGTAGTGAGTAGACGCAAGAGTTTCACCAGGTTGAACGAAGTGATCTACCTGATAAACATGATCGATATTAATAGAGCCAAAATTTATTATTGCCATTTCTTCTTCCGTCGAAAGAGGGCGTCTCCCGAAATGCCGCTGTTCATCGTTCGCCCGTGAACCGAAAGTTCAGGGCGGAAGCATCACTATGGCCGTAGGCTTCTCGATACGAGCCGAGCTTGCACAGTAGCCATGGTTTCAACTTCCTAGTTTAATAGCATCGGCCAGGGACAAGAGTGAACTGGCGAACATTCCAGGAAACATTGTTATTGTATAACGCAACAGGGTATATCAAACGCGGTGTGGGGTGAAGTAGATCACCAAAGCGCCAATGAATTATTTGCGTAGCTAATTTAACCATTACTGATGAGATTCGATAAATCTAATCTTGACCAGTTGGTCAGCAATTATACACGCTATTCACTTAAGCTCAAATTTGCTTCGCTTAAGTAAGGTCTACTTTACTCATTTACCTTAATCTGCTGCAAAGGAAGTTCCATATCCAGTAACGACGATCATAGAGCAATTGATCCTATGTTGCCAGTTAAAACCCATAAGACCAGTACTACTTGAATAACATCTGACCAAATCACCAATGGTGTGTTTTATAGCGCTATTTTGCTAATATTAAGTTTCAACGAAAAAGGAAACCTATTTGTGGAAAAACAGCTCGATTACGACAGCGTTAGCAACAAGTTATCGCAACACGGCATAGTGGTAGATGGCGCCGAAGTTCACGGGATTTTATGTGGCATGTTGTGTGGCGGAATGTCGCTAACCGATCAGAAGTGGCTTTCTGCATTAAGTGACACTGTTAATCAAGGTGAAAACTTCAACGATGCGACCACTTATCTGTTAAACACATTGTTTAATCAAACGTGTCAGCAGTTACTTGAACCTGAGTTCGCCTTACAGTTAATGCTGCCTGACGATCAAGCCCCTATCAATGACAGAGGCGAAGCGTTAATTAATTGGGTGCACGGCTTTATGTTAGGGTTTGGCTTACACCAGCAAGATTTAATGCAATGTTCTGCCGATGTAAAAGAAGCATTAGAAGATTTTGCTGACATCGCCCGTATGGAAGAACCTATGGATGCCGATGAAGAGTCGGAACGCGCCTTATTTGAAGTGATGGAATATGTGAAGATATCCGCTATTTTGTGCTTTAGCGAATTAGGGCAGTCTTTGCTTGATGATCAGCAAGATAAGCCATCTGTTCATTAAATAAACAATCTCAAGCTTGTTGGAGCGCGTAAGCAATAAAACGTTGTTCCATAAGGCATGAGTGAAGTGACAAGCAAGGGTAATCTTTCGAATAGCATGATCGTCATTAGATGCATGAGTTTTATAATATTGATGAAGAAAGGCGAATGAGATGATTAGTGCGCAAGAATTTATCGCTCGTCAAGATAGACTGTTAGCGCAATGTTTGCCTAATAGTGTCTGTGTTATTCCGGCAGCAGGTTTAGTGACCCGAAGCCGAGATACTGAATACTTGTTCAGACAAAACAGCGACTTTTGGTATTTAACCGGGTTTGAAGAAGCCGACGCTTGGTTAATTTTATCGAATCATCCACGCTATGGTGAAAGTTATCGTGCCATGGTGTGTTTACCAAAAGATAAAGACGCTGAAATTTGGCAAGGCAGACGTTTAGGCGCAGAAGCGGCACTATCACGCTTTAGCCTAGATGAAGCCTTTGAGCTATCTGAACTAGGTGATGCTTTGCTTGAATCACTTCAAGGCCAAGACCATCTTTATTTCGCCTTAGGTGAAAATGAAGAAGCCGATGCACAGGTGAATAGCGCTGTTGCTACTTTGCGCAATGCACCAAAAGAAGCCTTAGCACCCAAAACTATTACCGACGTTCGCCCTATTTTGCATGAAATGCGGGTGTTTAAATCGGCCTGTGAAGTGGCCATGATGAAAGCCGCCGCAGAAATTACCGCCCGCGCGCACAAGCGGGCTATGCAATATGCCAAACCTGGCTGCTTCGAATATCAACTGGAAGCGGAATTACATCATGAGTTCGCTATGGCTGGGGCTCGCGCGCCGGCTTACAGCACAATTGTGGGTAGCGGTGAAAATGCCTGTATTTTGCATTACACCGAAAATTCATCCCAAACCCAAGACGGCGATTTAGTACTAATAGACGCAGGCGCTGAATTTCAGGGTTATGCCGCTGACATTACCCGTACTTTCCCCGTAAATGGTAAATTTACTAAGCCCCAGCGCGAGATATATGAGCTGGTGTTAAAAGCACAAGAAAGCGTATTGGCCATGCTTGGGCCAGGTATTACCTTAACCGATGCTATGACCCACAGCGCTGAAGTCATCACCGAAGGCTTGGTTGCCCTTGGCGTGTTAAAAGGCTCGGTAGGTGAAAACCTTGACCAAAAAGCATGGCGGCAGTTTTACATGCACGGGCTAGGGCACTTTTTAGGCTTAGATGTGCATGATGTAGGTAACTACAAATTGAACGGCCAAGACCGCTTATTAAAACCCGGCATGGTGCTTACCGTAGAGCCGGGTATTTACATTGCTAGCGACAGCGATGTGCCTGAACAATACAAAGGTATTGGGGTGCGTATTGAAGATGATGTTGTGGTGACAGCAACAGGCGTAGATATTCTAACCGCCGATGTACCTAAAACCGTGAAAGACATCGAAGCCCTGATGCAGCCAGCTAATAAAGAAAATACGGCAGAAAGTAAAAAAGAAAATACAAAAGAAGGTTCAAAAGCGTGAGCCAGCAAGACGTAGTGATTGTAGGTGGCGGCATAGTAGGCTGCGTGTTGGCTAAAGGCCTATCTGAACAAGCCGGCCTTTCGGTGACTTTGGTAGATGCTGCCAGCCCCTCAAATGCAGCTAGCTCTTCCAATGCAAGCAGCTTCTCTAATGAAAGCAACGTCTTTAACCCGTTAACCGATACGCGGGTAATCGCCCTTGCTAGGCGAACAGTCAATGAGTTAGATGCCATGGGCGTAGGGCTAGCTGAGCTAGCAAAACAAAACCAAGGCAAAATTGAACATATTGAAGTAAGCGATAAAGGTGGTATTGGCTTAACGAATTTATCGAGCAGTGAATTTGGTATTAACACCTTTGGGCAAGTAGTGTCGCTAAGTGCGCTTACCCATAATGTGATGTCGCAAAGCAAGCAGTATCAGCACATTGCACCCGCCACGGTCACTCATTTAGCCCGCGAAACCGACGGTACTGCAGTTACGCTTAATAACGGCAGCACTATTAATGCAAAACTATTGGTGATTGCCGATGGTGGTCGCTCTTCACTTGCTCAGCAAGTAGGGCTTACCCGCCACACTGACGACTACCAGCAAGTGGCTATTATCTTCAATGCCCATACTAGCGAGCCTCATCACAATAAAGCTTACGAGCGTTTTACCAAAAACGGGCCCGTTGCATTTTTGCCTTTCGACAGTGAAATTAATAGGCATGTGGCGAAAGGAAAAGGGTTTTCCGTAGTATGGACGGTTGCTCGTGAGCACGCGGAATCACTTATTCAGCTTAGCCCTGAAGCGTTTATTCGGCGGTTACAGCAAGAATTTGGTTACCGGCAAGGGCAAATTACAGCCATCAGTGAATTGGCTAGCTACCCACTAGCATTAAGTTACACCGATGCACTTACCAGCCATCGTGCGGTAGTGGTAGGTAATGCGGCCCAAGCATTGCACCCAATTGCAGGGCAGGGGTTTAATCTTGGACTTCGCGATATTATTACCTTGGTGAACACGCTTAAAGGCGTGGCCGATCCGGGGGAATTCAACGTACTTAATGATTACGCCGCCAAGCGCAGTAAAGACAGAACCGCCACTATTACGTTAACCGACACGTTAGTACGTACGTTTTCAAATAGTTATTTTCCCTTAGTGGCAGCAAGAAACATGGCACTAACTGCATTAAATGTGATGCCAAGTGCGAAGCGTGCGTTTGTGCAGCAAACCACAGGATATGGGCGCAGTGTTTAAGCTATAGGGCTGGCAAGATACAGCTAAAACCAAGACCTAGAACCCAAAAAAACAGAAAAAAAGAGAGCCGATATGCAACATGCCGATATCGCCATTGTAGGCGGTGGAATAGTAGGGTTAACCCTGGCCGCAGCGCTAAAAGACGCGCCGTGCCGTATCGCTATTATAAATAAAGGCTTGATAGACCAGCCACTAGGCGACAAGCCAGGGGCACGGGTTAGCGCAATTAATCAGGCTAATATTAGCGCGTTGAAAAAAGCCGATGTTTGGCAGCATATCGATGCAAGCAGAGCTAACCCGTACAATGCCATGCACGTGTGGGATAAAGACAGCTTTGGTGATATTCACTTTGCAGGTAACGATACTCACTTTGCTGGTAAAGATACTGGGGGTGAACTAGAAAGCGATACCTTGGGCGTTATTATCGAAAATCAGGCTTTAATTAATGGCCTAGCCCATTCGGTACTAAAGCAAGATAACGTTGTGGTAATTGATACCACCATAGAGCGTGTATTAAGTAGCGCTCAGCAAAACATGCTAATGCTAGAAAACGGCGATGCGCTGTCGTGCAGATTATTAGTAGGCGCCGACGGTGCTAATTCCTTCGTGCGCAAACAAGCTAATTTTCCTATTACGTTTCGCGATTACGAACACACCGCCATTGTTGCTAACATTCGTACCCAACAACCTCATGAAAACGTAGCGCGCCAAGCATTCACGCCAACAGGGCCATTAGCGTTATTGCCTATGCGCGACCCCAATGTATGCTCTATTGTATGGTCGCAAACCCCAGATGCCGCTAAAACCTTACAAGGGTATTCCGATAGCGAATTTTGTAATGCGCTAGTAGCGGCAAGCAACAATGCATTAGGCCCAGTATCGCTTGAAACCTCTAGAACCGCATTTCCGCTAACGATGCGTTATGCTCGAGAATGGGCAAAAGATGGCATAGTGCTGGTGGGTGATGCTGCCCACACTATTCATCCCTTGGCGGGGCAGGGGGCCAACTTAGGTATGCAAGACGCATTAGCCTTGGCTACATTACTCGGTACCTTGTTAGAGGAACAAAAAGACATAGGCCAGCTTCGTTACCTGCGCCCTTACGAGCGAGCGCGTAAAACCGAGGCAATGAAGATGATTGCCGCGATGGATGGGTTTAAATTTTTATTCGATGGCAACGACCCGCTTAAAAAGCTAATTAGAGGTGTAGGCTTAGCCGCTACCGATAAACTTAGCGCGGTTAAACAGGCTTTTGTCAACCACGCAATGGGGCTTTAAACACATTCAGGCACAACCGATCACATTTTCAGTCACGTTATCAGCCACATTCAAGCCGCATACAAAAGCAGCCAAATACGCCCAAATGCATACCAACGATTGAGCTAGGCGCTGTATAACGATACTCTTAAGGTATCTGTTTTATACAAGCGCCTAAATTAATGATAATTCGTCAATTTATCCAGAAAGTTTGTTTTACTTCTTCGTTTACTGTTCGCACCTCTTCACTTACTACCAGTAAGTCTGGGCTAATGGCTTTTGCCTTATTGGCGCTAGCCAGTATAGGATCAGCCAGTGTAGCGCTACCCGCGTTAGCGCAGGCAGATACGCCTTCAACGCTTGCCATCAGCGACAGCGACTTAGACTTATATCGTACTCATGTTAGTACGTTAGCAAGCGACAAGTTTGAAGGCCGCGGGCCCTTGTCAGCAGGCGAAACCCTTACCGTTAATTATTTAGTGGAAGCCTACAAAGCCCTTGGTTTAAAACCGGCTTTTGGCGATAGCTACACCCAGCCTGTGCCCTTGGCAAAAATTACCCCTTCAAGTGATATGGCCTTAACCTTAGGCCAGCACACCTTTGCTGGTGGCAGTGCATTCACCGCTAGAACTCAACGAATTGTGAAAGACATCACATTAAAAAATAGCGATGTCATTTTTGTGGGCTACGGCATTAATGCGCCTGAATATAATTGGAATGACTACGCTGGGTTAGATGTGAAAGGCAAAACAGTGGTTATGCTGGTGAACGACCCTGGCTTTGCGTCAAAAGACCCTGACTTATTCCAAGGCAATGCCATGACCTACTATGGCCGCTGGACTTACAAGTACGAAGAAGCCGCCCGTCAAGGCGCTGAAGCCGTATTTATTGTTCACGAAACCATGCCTGCTGGTTATGGCTGGGGTGTGGTTGAAAACTCTAACTCAAATACCAAATTCACCTTAGTAGATAACAATAAAAACTTATCTCAAGTTGGCGTAATGGGGTGGTTACATCTTAATACGGCACGTACGGTGTTCGAACAAGCTGGGCTAGATTACGCCGCACTTAAAGAACAAGCATCAACGCCAGGGTTCAAACCTATTCCTATGAAAGTGAAAGCCTCGTTGACCTTTTCAAATACCATCACCCATGCTCAGTCGCTGAACGTAGCCGCCATATTGCCCGGCGCATCGGCCGCAGACGAGTGGGTAATGTTGCATGCCCATTGGGATCACTTAGGGAAAAGTGAGAAAAACGGTAAAACCGTGATTTATAATGGCGCGGTAGATAATGCCTCGGGCGTGGCCGGAGTGCTAACCCTAGCCAATAACTTGGTAGCACAAAGCGAGCAAACACCGTTTGAACGTACCCTAATGTTCAGTGCATTTACTGCCGAAGAAACCGGCTTACTGGGCGCCGATCACTTTGCCAAAAATCCGCCTATTCCAACCGCTAATATGGTGGCGTTTTTAAATATAGACGGCATGAACGTAAATAACGCGGTAGATTATATTTTGCAGTATGGCGAAGGGTACTCTTCACTTGAAGATGATTTAAGTGCTACTGCCGCAGCGCAAGGGCGCTCGGTGAAGCTCGATCCGCGCCCACAAAATGGGTTGTTCTTTCGCTCTGATCATTTCGCGCTTGCTCGCCAAGGCGTGCCTTCATTATTGTTTATGAGCTTAGGCGATACCGACCCTAATTTTATAGCCAAACGCTATCACAAGGCCGACGACGATTACCTACCAAGCTGGACATTGGGCGGCGTACAGCAAGACTTAGCCTTAATTGGCACTATGATGTCTAATTTAGCAAACGGCGAGCAATGGCCGGTTTGGAAGCGCGATTCTGATTTTAAGAAAAAGCGTGCGCTGGATACCGCCGCGCCCAAAGCATTAGATGCACCACAATAAGCGCTAGCTCGGTAAGTAGCTCGGTAAGTAGTTCGGTATGTGACATGCACAGGTATATCGGGTACCGCCTGTAACACGAAGTTAGCAACAAAAAGCGAATCTATATCGATGAACTGGGTATTTTACACCCTAGGCGCGGTAGTCTTACAAACTGTTCGTAATGCCCTGCAAAGCAAACTTAGCACCCACGTAGATACCGTGGGTGTAACGCTTTCTCGATTTCTATTCGCGCCGCCTATAGCGCTTATTTACGTGGTGGCGCTGCATACTACATCGCCACAGCAGATACCTAGTTTTAGCCACCATTTTATTATCATGGTGTTGCTGGCTTCGGTGCTGCAAATAGCTGCCACGGCATTCATGGTTATGCTATTTAAACAAAAGAATTTTGCCATAGGAGCCGGGCTAGCCAAAAGCGAAGCGCTGGTAGCCGCTGTGTTGGGCATGCTTTTCTTTGGTAGCTATTTAACCGTGCTTGGCTGGATAGGTATTGCCGTAGGAGCTGTGGCTGTATTTGTACTAAGCAGCGGGAATAGAGCAAAAGGCTTAAGCTTAAAAACCCTAGTAATAGGTATAGCTTGCGGTACGTGTTTCGCGCTTACGTCGTTATTCGTAAGAGAGGCTAGTCATATGCTTGCTATGCCATTTGTTCACGGGGCTGCATGGGTACTTCTATGGGTGCTATGTACACAAGCAATAGGGTTAAGTGTATATATATTATTTACTAACCCGAATGTTTTCAGGCAGCTGTTTGAACGATTCACCCATACGTTGGTTATCAGCACGGTAAGCTGTTTAGGCTCTATATGCTGGTTTACAGCCATGGCACTTCAACATGTGGCCTTAGTAAAAACACTGGGGCAACTAGAAGTGCTATTAACCTTATTGTTAGCGCACTATTGGCTTAAACATAAAGTGACTGTTCAGGAAATAGCAGGCTTGTTCTTAATTGCGATTGCCGCAGTACTTGTTATGTGGGCGTAGGCAAAGCCAAAGCCTTCACCACTATTATTACTAAAGGAATGATAATGAAAAAACGCGATTTTCTTAAACTTTCAGGCGCGGCAGCATTAGCCCCTTTGGCGTTAACGCCACTAACCAGCCTGGCAGCAGCTAATGCAACAGCCAGCGCTAAAAACAGTTCATTATCGTTACAACCTATTACTTCTGGTATTTCGCCCATTACCAATGCCGAGCGTGAAGCGCGTATTAAAAAAGCGCAGTCGTTAATGGCGCAGCATAATATGGCGGCCATGATCATAGAGCCGGGCGCGGCCATGGATTATTTCTCGGGTATTCAGTGGTGGCGCAGCGAGCGCTTAACGGCATTAGTCATTCCGCAAAAAGGTGAGGTAGCCGTGGTTACTCCCTTCTTTGAACAACCCAGTGTGTTAGAAAGTTTAAAAGTGGGCGACGACGTACGTGTATGGCAAGAACACGAAAGCCCGTTCGATGTGGTCGCCAACATATTAAAATCTCGCGGCATCGAAAAAGGCAATATTGGCTTTGAAAGCAGCGTTCGCTATTTTGTGGTAACAGGCGTAACCAAGGTACTGCCAAACATGAATATTGTGGCAGCCGAGCCGGTTACCCGTGGCTGTAGAATGTATAAAACGGCGGCTGAACTTACCCTTATGCATAAAGCCAACGAAGTTACCCTTCGTGCTTACGAGTATGTATTCAGCAAGCTTGAAATTGGCATGAGCCAAGCCCAAGTGAAAAGTTTAATGAATAGCGCACAGCAACAATTGGGCGGTAGCGGCGCATGGTGCTTGGCATTGTTCAACGACGCCAGTGCGTACCCGCACGGCACCAATGCCAAACAAACCATTAGTGAAGGCTCGGTAATATTGTTAGACAGCGGCTGCAGCGTACATGGGTATCAGTCGGACATTAGCCGTACATTGGTATTTGGTAAAGCATCACAGCAGGTGGTAGATGTTTGGAATACCGTGCGTAAAGGCCAAAACGTAGCGTTTTCTGCGGCTAAAATTGGTACGCCAGCAGGCAAAGTAGATGATGCGGTTCGCAAATATTATGTTACCCAAGGCTACGACAAAGACTACGCGTTGCCAGGCTTAAGCCACCGTACAGGCCACGGCATTGGTATGGAAGGCCACGAAAGCGTGAACTTTGTGCGCGGCGAAACCACACCACTTAACAAAGGCATGTGCTTTTCAAATGAACCCGGCTTATACATACCAGGCAAATTCGGTGTGCGCCTAGAAGACTGTTTATACATGACCGACAAAGCGCCGGTTTACTTTACCGAACCACCAGAAAGTATTGAGAAACCCTTGGGTAAGTTGGTGCCTTTAAGAGCGTAAAGCAAGGTGACGGTGGGCTAGTTTCTGGCATGTGGCCTGGTATTCAGCAGTTATCTAGTAGCTATCTCGTAGCTATCTCGTAGCTAACGCCTAACAGTGCGTCGGCTTTTAAACGCCAATATCTGCGGTTTTCAAAAGTATGAAAGCCGCGGCGTTTAGCGTTAGCGCTTATGCACTGTCTTTGAGTCGCGAGGTTATAAACTCCGCCAACGTTTTACTAATAACCGGGTGTTGGGTGTCTTGGTTGAATAGGCAAATATTTACTCTGCCTAGTTTAGGGAGTTTGGGGTGGTTAAGGGGTGATAAGTTTTGCGGCAAACTAGAGCGGGCAAGGGCGGTAATGCCTAAGCCTTGTTGAATAGCCGCCACCAAGCCGCCTAAATCGGCGTTGGTATAGGTAATTTTCCACGCAAAGGTTTGCTGTTTTAATTGCTCTATTACCCGGCTTCGGTACATGCAGCCATCAGGGGCAAGCACCAACGGAATACTGTCGCCTACAAATGGGCGGGTGGCATCACCTACCCATACTACTTCATCTTCAAGTACCACTTCCCCTTCGGTATCTTCACTAGGGTTTACCAGCGCTAAAATTAAATCGAAATGATCGCGTTGGCTGGGGTGCAGTAAATCGCGGCTAAGTGATGATGTTACCTCTAGCGACACATCAGGGTAGCGCTTTGAAAATTCACCAATAAGCCCAGGCAGTAAGGTTGATGCAAATTCGTTGGGAATACCCAAACGCAAACGGCCACTTAACGGCGCAGGAATTAGGCTTCTAAATATGTTGTCGTTAAGCTCTAGTAGTTCCTTGGCTTTAGGGTAAAGCCAATTGCCATCGGCGCTAGGTAAGTGCCGTTGACCTACTTTGGTAAACAGCTTTCGCTCTAGCTGGGATTCTAGTTTTTTTATTTGCAAACTAATAGCAGGCTGAGAACGGCCCACAAATTCACCGGCTTTGGCATAGCCGCCAAGCTCTATAACACTCACAAAAGTGCGCAAATTATCTAGCGATAGCTGCTTCATTAAGATTTGAATTCCTGATGTAGTAAATCGTATACATTACCTTTATAAATGTATTGATAAGAATTTTCAATTTGTTGCGCCTTATTTCACTCACTATACTCGGTGGTGTTTTCTACCCTTACCTAAGAGAAAGTGGAATGTCTAACACCACCGCCCTACATGCCAAGCACCTAGAATCTGGTGCCAAAATGGTTGATTTCTTTGGCTGGGATATGCCAATTAACTACGGTTCTCAAATAGAAGAGCATCACGCAGTTCGCCAAGATGCAGGCATGTTCGACGTGTCGCACATGACCATTGTTGATGTAAAAGGCACACAAGCCAAAGCATATCTTCAACACCTTCTTGCCAACGACGTGGCCAAACTTCAAGTAAAAGGCAAAGCGCTATACAGCGGCATGCTTAATGAAGAAGGCGGCGTGGTAGACGATTTAATCGTGTATTACTTCGATGAAACTAACTATCGCCTAGTAGTAAATTCAGCCACACGCGAAAAAGACATGAACTGGCTTAATAGCAACGCCGAAGGTTTCGACGTATCTATTACCGAACGCCCAGAATTCGCCATGATTGCCGTGCAAGGCCCTAACGCCAAAGAAAAAGCCGCAACGCTTTTCAGCGCCGCGCAAAAAGAAGCGGTAGCAGGCATGAAGCCATTTTTCGGTGTACAAGCTGAAGATTTATTTATTGCCACCACGGGTTATACCGGAGAAGCAGGCTACGAAATTATGGTACCAACCGCGCAAGCCGCAGGCTTCTGGCAAGACTTGCTAGACGCAGGCGTTAAGCCTTGCGGTTTAGGTGCACGTGACACCCTTCGTTTAGAAGCAGGCATGAACTTGTACGGTCAAGATATGGATGAAACCGTATCGCCACTAGCCGCTAACATGGGTTGGACCATTACGTGGGAACCAAGCGACCGTAACTTTGTTGGCCGCAGCGCACTAGAAGCACAGCGTGAAGCCGGTACCGACAAGTTAGTTGGCTTGGTTATGACAGATAAAGGCGTGTTGCGCCACGGTCAAAAAATTAAAACCGAAAGCGGCGAAGGCATTATTACCTCGGGCACATTTTCACCTACATTAGGCCACTCTGTTGCGTTAGCACGAGTACCTTCAGATGTTGGCGAAACTGTTGAGGTGGAAATGCGCAAAAAGTGGGTTACAGTAAAAGTGGTTAAGCCCTCCTTTGTTCGCAACGGAAAAAGTGTTTTATAAGTTAACAGAGAATAACAGGAACGATTATGAGCAACATTCCAACAGATTTACGTTACGCATCTACCCATGAATGGGTTCGTCCAGACGGCGACGGTGTTTTCACAGTAGGTATTTCTGAGCACGCTCAAGGCTTGCTTGGCGATATGGTATTTGTAGAACTGCCAGACGTTGGCGATACAGTAAGTACTGGCGACGATATCGCTGTTGCTGAATCGGTAAAAGCGGCTTCAGACGTTTACGCGCCTATTAGCGGCGAAGTCGTTGGCGTTAATGAAGACCTAGAAGATTCACCAGAGCTTGTAAACTCAGACCCTTACGGCGATGGCTGGTTATTCAAAATTAAAGCAGATGATGCCGAAGAAGTTGAAGGCTTGTTAGACGCTGAAGGTTATGAAAACAGCATTGACGAAGAGTAATTCGTTAGTTGCTTCTAAACCGGAGCGTAGTAACCAGTAATAATTAAAAAGGGGCTTCTAATTGGCCCCTTTTTATCTTTACGTTTTTATTTGTGTTTTATCCTGCCTTTCGGGGCAATACATTGCGAGTGCTTAACAACGTTATGTCGAATACTTCCCCTACATTAGCTCAACTAGAGCAAAAAGACGCATTCATTCGCCGCCACGTAGGCCCAGGCGAAGAAGAAATTCAACAAATGCTGTCGGCCATTGACGCAACATCGTTAGACGATTTAATTGCGCAAACCGTACCGGCTGGCATAGCGCTACCCGAGCCGCTAAAAGTAGGCGAAGGGGCAACCGAAGTAGATGCACTAGCCGCATTAAAAGCAGTTGCTGGCAAAAACGTAGTGAACCGGTCTTTCATTGGTATGGGTTATTACGACACCCACGTACCTAACGTTATTTTGCGCAATGTATTGGAAAACCCAGGTTGGTACACCGCCTACACCCCGTATCAGCCAGAAATTGCTCAAGGCCGTTTAGAAGCTATTCTTAACTTCCAACAGTTAACCATCGATTTAACCGGCTTAGAGCTAGCGTCTGCTTCATTACTTGATGAAGGCACCGCCGCCGCTGAAGCCATGTCATTGGCAAAGCGCGTATCAAAAAACAAAAAAGCCAGCAGTTACTTTATTGCTGATGACGTACACCCACAAACTCACGACGTAGTAGCCACACGCGCTGAAATGTTTGGTTTTGGTATTATTACCGGTCCAGCTAGCGAAGCTGCCGATCACGATGTATTTGGTGCGTTACTGCAATACCCAAGTACTACCGGTGAAGTAACCGACATTTCAGACATTATTGCCGCTGTACAGGCCAAAAAAGGCATAGTGGCAGTAGCCGCCGACCTAATGAGCTTGGTGTTATTAAAATCGCCCGGTGAACTAGGCGCAGATGTTGCCTTAGGCAGTGCACAACGCTTTGGTGTACCAATGGGTTACGGCGGCCCACATGCTGCCTTCTTCGCCACACGCGACAGCTACAAGCGTTCATTGCCTGGCCGTATTATTGGCGTAAGTAAAGATACTCGCGGCCGCCCAGCACTACGTATGGCGTTGCAAACTCGCGAGCAACATATTCGCCGCGAAAAAGCCAACTCGAACATTTGTACCGCGCAAGTACTGCTAGCCAACATGGCCAGCTTTTACGCCGTATACCACGGCCCTAAAGGCTTAAAAACCATTGCGCAGCGCATACACCGCTTAACCAATATTTTAGCGGCAGGGCTTACAAACAAGGGTGTAGCCCTTAAGCACAGCACCTACTTCGATACCCTAACTGTATTGGTAGATAACAAAGACGCTGTACTAAACAAAGGCTACGAACACGGCCTAAACCTACGTGCCGATTTAGAAGGCGCAGTAGGGGTTTCACTTGATGAAACCACTACCCGTGACGACATTGCTACCTTGTTTAACGTTATTCTAGGCAGCGACCACGGCCTAAGCGTAGAAGCACTAGATGCCGATGTAACCACGCAGCCAGCTAGCGCTATTCCAGAAAACCTATTGCGCACTAGCGATATTCTTACTCACGAAGTGTTTAACCAGTACCATTCAGAAACTGAGGTGCTGCGTTATATTAAAAGCTTAGAGAATAAAGATTTAGCTTTGAACCACTCAATGATTTCATTGGGTTCGTGCACCATGAAGCTAAACGCTACCGCGGAAATGATACCCGTAACATGGGCAGAGTTTGGCCAAATTCACCCGTTTGCACCACTAAACCAAGCAGAAGGCTATCAAGAAATGATTGCCGAGCTAGCCGAGTGGTTAATTAACGTCACTGGGTACGACAACCTGTCTATGCAACCTAACTCAGGCGCACAGGGTGAATACGCAGGCTTGTTGGCCATTCAGCGTTACCATGAAAGCCGCGGTGAAGGGCACAGAAACGTATGCTTAATACCAAGTTCAGCACACGGTACTAACCCAGCTTCGGCACAAATGGTTAGCCTAAACGTAGTGGTAGTAAAGTGTGACAACAACGGTAACGTAGATTTAGACGACCTTCGCAAGAAAGCCGAAGAAGTGGGCGATAACTTATCGTGCGCTATGATCACTTACCCATCTACCCACGGTGTGTACGAAGAAACTATTCGTGAAATGTGTGAAATTGTGCACCAGTACGGCGGCCAAGTGTATATGGATGGCGCGAACATGAACGCGCAGGTGGGCATTACGTCACCTGGTTATATTGGCTCAGACGTATCGCACTTAAACCTACACAAAACCTTCTGTATTCCACACGGTGGCGGCGGCCCAGGTATGGGGCCAATTGGTGTTAAGTCGCACCTTGCGCCTTTCTTACCAAACCACACGGTAGTGAATATTGAAACAGCAGGTAAAGACTGCGGTGCGGTTTCAGCAGCACCATGGGGCAGTGCGTCTATTCTGCCAATAAGCTACATGTACATTAAGATGATGGGCTCGGCAGGCCTACGTAAGGCAACCGAAGTAGCCATACTTAACGCCAACTACGTAGCCAAGGCATTAGAAGGGCACTACAACGTATTGTACAAAGGCCGAAACGGCCGCGTAGCCCATGAATGTATTATTGACCTGCGCCCCTTAAAAGAAGCCAGCGGTGTAACCGAAGTAGATATAGCAAAACGCTTGAACGACTACGGTTTCCACGCGCCAACCATGAGCTTCCCAGTAGCGGGCACGCTAATGATTGAGCCGACTGAATCGGAAGCGAAGTACGAGCTAGATCGCTTCGTAAACGCCATGATAAGCATTCGCCAAGAAGTGGCGAAAGTAGAAAGCGGCGAGTGGGATGCTACCGACAACCCGTTACATAATGCACCACATACCCTAGCCGATATTTGTGACAGCGACTGGAACCGCAGCTACGACCGCAACCTAGCGGCGTATCCAGTACCAGAAGTACACAGAAACAAATTCTGGCCGTCGGTTAACCGCATTGATGATGTGTTTGGGGACCGTAATTTGATTTGTTCTTGCCCTAGTATAGAGAGTTATATTGACGGGTAGGGGGAATTGACAGCTTTACTGTTATAGCTAGATCTAATTTGGAGCGAGCCATTTGGCTCGCTTTTTTGTGCCAGTATATACCTTTGAAGTGCTAGTGTTTAATCGACTGCTGTGTACGTATTGCAGACCTTCAGGCCTTTGAAAAATAGATACGACTACAAAACTTTAGATTAGCGGTCATTTATTAATTTCTAAGGTTAATCACCTAAATCAATATACAACATCCACCGTCCCTTTTGAGGGCTAGCAAGAATTTTTCATCGGCCAATAAATATGCGTATACTTAAAGCTCAACACGATGAACAGAATAATCAAATAGGCCAGTAAAATGAGAGTGCTCAGCATAACCAAACACCTAAGAGAGCAAAATTGGGTCGCAGTTTTTTTAGATTTTTTAATTGTGGTAGTTGGTGTGTATATGGGTTTGCAAATGCAAGAGTGGTCTTCTAAGCGTGCTCAAAATGCCGAAGCCGCTGCTTATCATGAACGTCTGGCCTATGAATACGCAGCGCTAAGTGACACGCTCAAAAAACACAGCGAGCATTATGAAACTTACCTTCGAAACGGCATTAATTTAACTGCTTTGCTGCTTACAGTGCAGGAGATTGATCAAGGCAGAGCTAACCAACTGATGAATACTAGTTTATTTTCGATTCCACCTTTAAAAGATCCTGCCGTGTTGGATGAAATGATTTCTGCTGGAAAAATGGGATTCATAGCAGACCCAGCGCAGCGCACACAATTGCTAAATGCTCGATATAGCTTACAATTTTTAGGAACATACTATGAGTTTCTGAATGATGGACTTGACCAAATACTACCGATAGTACAACGATGCACCGTTATTGATGAAGTACAGCCTTTAGCAGAAAACGCTAATATACCAGAAGATTTAGTCACCTTTCACTATGATTTTACCTGTATGCAATCTGAACCATTGATGCCAGCCTTAATGTCAGAGTGGCTGCAAAGGCTACATGGAACGCGCAACCTCTATATTGAAGCAAACTTAGAATTTGAAAGGATTGCTAAGAAACTACAAGACTTAGCTAATAAAAGTCGTTAGCGTTCGTATAGAAGTATTTTCTAATTTTAGCGACATTTTGTTAGTGCTAGCGTTCACAAGCCAATCACGAAATTGTTCGTTCTTTCCTTTCGTTGATGATTTTGAATTGTGGCCTTGTGACATGAAACTGAAGTAGCAAAACAAAAGCTCTGACGCCTGCTCCTTGACTCAAGGTGATTCTGACACCGTTAGGCTGCTCCGTACGTATGGCAGACAGTCGGAAATGTTTTCCTATGAAAACACAGATTATGGTTTTTCAGGGGAAACGGGTGTTACTATGAATACTCAGTGATAAGCTGTTATGTAGCTAAGAAGGGAGTCCACCAAATGAACGTTGTCGCTGACCTTAAGCAGATAAAAAACAACATCGCCGAGCTGGAGCGAGGAAGGAGATCACGCGGCAAGGAGCAAGAGGAATACCAGGCACTGGTTAAGCGCGGTACTTGCTTTTTGCCATACGAATCAAAAACTGGGCTGTCATTTGCACCCTCAAGGTTTTTGGGATACATCGGCAACAACTTGGCAACCCATGCAAATAACCCTAACAGAGACGGACGTGTTACTAACGCAGCTATAACTCTGGTGCTTGGAACAAAGCCAAGTACGAACACTGCGCTCGAGCGGGCTTATATTGATTTCTGCGGGTCAATTGGGGTGATTCCATCTAAAACGGGAACGTTTGGGGTTGAAAGAAAATATTGGGTAACCCCAGAGGTTTCAGAGTTGCTTGAGAACAGAGCTGAGAGTGAAATTTCTCAAGACCCCAACATCACAGAGACAGAAAAACTACAGTTGATAAAGGCACGTATCGGCCAAGGTGCGTTTCGAGAGAGCCTGCTCGCTATGTGGGGTGAGTGCTGTGTTACTGGCTGCGACTTCGTCAATATTCTTCGTGCCTCACATGTCAAACCATGGAGAGACTCTACGAACGCCGAGCGCCTCGATAAATTCAACGGTCTTCTTCTTTCACCTAACTTCGACGCACTTTTTGACAAAGGACTGATCTCGTTTGCAGATTGTGGTGATGTGCTGATATCAAAATCATTATCAGCCTCCGTATGCAAAGCGCTTGGCTGTTCCAGTGAAGCTAAGGTGAGCCTAGAAGCACAACATGCAAAGTACATGAAGTGGCATAGAGAAATGGTGTTCGTCGATGGTGCAGCATAACATGGCGCTCAATTCCGCTACCCTTGGGCACTTGAGGCTGCGCTATAAAGCCGCGTAGCGCCAGTTAGCTCTATGTTAAATGTCCGCTTTGTCTTTAGCGGACTAACGCATTATGATTATTTGAAATTCGTTAATCGCTCATTTATACATTAGACAGCTGTTTTCAAGAGTCCAATTGGTCAAAAGCAGATATCTTGGCCCTAGCTCCCCAGGGCTGCTTTGTACGTTAAGCGGACCTTGAGATAAAGAATTTTTCCACCTCAAAGGACAGTAGACTAAACCTATCTACTTATGGACTCTAATGGGTTGTTATGTGGACTCTGTGTTTTCCTTCAATTCATTGAATAATAGTGGTTAAATCTTATATTTCGGGTTTTATTTAGCATACTGTATCTAGATATAGTATCTAAGCTTTGTTAAAAAAGAGCCTAATCAATAGTATTAGGAACTGCAGATGAGTGAGATAACAAGTTTATTCAAAACAATATTGAGTCTACCGACGGAGCATCTTGCGCTATTACTAGTCGGTTTTTCGCTGGTAGTAGTGTTTTGTGCGTTGCGAATAGTGATAAAAGTATTGGAACCAGCCAAAGCTAAGGAGAGTAACTAATGCTTGAATGGACAAAAATGCCCAGTGTTAGGTTTTTAGATGTTGCGGATTCTCCACTGCATAAAATGAAATGGAGTGGAGACGCCAAGTCAGATTACATTGCTGCCCTTATGTTACTTATAGTTTTGTCTCATCATGCTAGCGACAAAGATAGTTTAGCGAATGGGCGGTTGGGTGATACCCAAATGTCTTACGATAAGCTCACAGAATTGTTGGGCATAAGTAGAACGAAGGTCTCTAATGGTATAAGAGTTCTTGAGAGCCTTTCACTCATAAAGGTGAGTACTAATAAGAGACCTAATATATTCACAATAATAGGTCTTGCCGATGGAGTAAGATGGGGTAAGTTGCCAGCAAAAGGGCTATATGACAAAAAACTTTCAAAGGTAAAAGTTTTTGAGTCATTCAAATTAAGAAGCAAAGTTGAATTAAACGCTCTTAAGATTTATTTTGTCGTTGTTGCATTTAGAGATAGTCAGATTGGGTATACTAAGCTCGGGTATGAAAAAATTACCCAATACGCTGCTGTACAACGAAATGATATTAAACCTGCTTTGTCTTTCTTAATCGCAAATGACTTTTTGCAAATCGATACTGAGGCCACCGACTTAAATCAGTTCAGTACTGCAAATGTATATTGGCTTAGACATATCGAGCCCCATAAACACCGAGGAACTATTGGGCGAAAGGATGTAACTCAAAGCGCGGAAGTTGAGCCCTCGTCATAGTTCACCAAAAACATGATTTTTGACATGATATCATAGAGATGTTGGACAATTTATTAGGAAATCCAGAATCCCTGAACAGTGAACTTAGCCGTATTTTTGAATATGGACCTGTTGATGACCGTCAGCGTATTACCGCGAGTTGCATTATGTGCTTTGGGCACTAGGGTATTCCGGAAGTTTACGGCATCTATCTATGAGCGGGAATTTCATTAGATTATTAACCGAGCCCTGTACTCTCATTTGTACGTAGAGCGTACAATCTCATAATTGACTGATGGTCTGGGTGGAACAAATCAGCAGTCGATACAAAGCAGACCTCTAATTAAGGACAATTACTGTGTACCTATCCGAGCTTAATATTAGTAATTTTAGATCATTTGGCCCTGACGGCATTACAGTTAAATTTCGCGAAGGATTAACAGCGCTTGTGGGGGAAAATGACTCTGGTAAGACAGCAGCAATTGATGCTCTGAGATTTCTCCTCGGAACAACAGATCAAGAATGGCTTCGGTTTAGCGATGATGATTTCCACAAGACAAGTGAAGGCAACTCTGAATCAAGTGAGATTAAAATATCTGGCACATTTAAAAAATTAACGCACGGCGATAAGTTAGGATTTGCAGAATACTTAACCTACGGAGTTGGTCAGGGAGATGAACCTATCCTTCACCTTACGCTTACAGCAAAGCGCATGGGAACTAGGGCAGGAAGGCCATATATCGCCACAGACCTTCGATCTGGTAAACATGGAGAAGGTCCAAATCTGGATAACAACTGCCGTTTATTACTCGCGGCTACATATCTAAGGCCACTTCGTGATGCTGAGCGAGAGCTTTCTTCTGGGCGTAACTCAAGGCTTTCGATGGTTTTAAATTCACTTGATGGCGTAGATGTAGGCGAGCTGTTCGATGCGGAAAGCGCTGATCTATCTTTGTTTAGTCCCGATGAAATTAAAAAGCTGGGTTTGCTAGGACTAGGTGATTTATTCAATAAACTTATAGTAAGTCATCCTCATATAGAGAATGGGAATTCAAAAGTTAACAATCACTTAGAAGAATTGCAACTTCATGGGGATTCACTAAAAAGTTCGATATCTGTTAGTCAGAGTGGCTCTGATTCACAGAGGCTGAGACAACTTTTAGAAAAGCTAACTCTTAATGTGGACAATACATCTGGGCGGCTGGGACTTGGATCAAATAATATCCTTTTTATTGCATGTGAATTAATACTTTTAGCCGATGACCAAGATAACTTTCCATTATTGTTAATAGAAGAACCCGAAGCACATGTGCATGCACAGCGCCAACTTAGGCTAATACAATATCTTCAGAAAATAGTTAATTTAAAAGAAGATAAAGAAAACAAACCACAAGTAATAATCACTACGCATAGCCCAAATCTAGCATCTGAGGTTGCTCTCAACAATTTAATTATTATTCGAGCTGGCAAGGCTTTTTCTACCGCTGATGGTGAAACTAAGCTTGATTCAGATGATTATAAATTCCTCTCACGTTTTCTAGACGTAACAAAAGCGAATCTATTTTTCGCTCGTGGTGTCATGATTGTAGAGGGCGATGCTGAAAATATTTTGATGCCGACCTTAGCAACGTGCATTGGGAAAGATTTTACTGAACATGGAGTTTCCATGGTTAATGTCGGAGGCGTTGGGCTGCGACGATACGCTAAAATCTTCATGAGAAAAAATGCTGAACAAGATGGAATACAACCTACGCCAGTTGCTTGTGTCACCGACTTGGACGTTATGCCAGATTGTGGCCCCTATATTATTAAAATCATCAAAGACAATAGTGATTGGCCAATATTAGAGAATGGGGATGAGAGAAAGTGGCGTGCTAAGCGAGATTTTCAAGGGACGGGATTAGATGAACATAAGGAAAAGATTAAATCCAAGGCCCATGGGCAGAGTGTTAAGTCATTTGTGGCAGATGAGTGGACGTTAGAGTATGACTTAGCATTTGCAAACGACAACGCTTTGGCTGAAGAGGTCTATATTGCTGCTCAATTAGCGATATGGGATGAGGGTGAAAATCACTCTGGAAAAACAGCTAAGGAAAAATTTGATATGGCTCAAACCAAATACGCTGTCTTAAAGGAAGAAGCTGACAAACTTGCAGCAGACAAGGATTGGGAAAAGAAGGAAGTTTTAGCCAGTAAAGTCTATGCAATGTATGTCACAGGCTCTAAAGCATCAAAGTCCATCGCGGCACAGTATTTGTGTGAAATTATCTTGGATAAGACAAAGCGTGACAAAGATTATGATTTAAGGGCTAGTCTCCCAAGCTACGTTGTTGAAGCAATAGACTACGTTACATCGAATCTTAATACAGCTCCAGGAGGCTAGATTCGTGGAAGTTGGTCTGCAAAAGATTACGGATGATGATATTGCTTGGGTGGTGAGAGTATTGGGCTTGCCTGCTGATGCTTTTTCCCCAGAAAAAGATGGGGGCGCGAGGGAGCGAATACTTAAGTCTATTAGTGAAACTTTGGATGTATCTGCTTGCCCCGGCAGTGGTAAAACAACTTTGCTTGTTGCTAAGCTGGCAATACTCGCACGTAACTGGCCTTATCGACGCCAAGGTATGTGTATTTTATCGCATACGAATGTTGCGAAAGAAGAAATTGAAAAGCACCTAGGAGGAACGGAGGTTGGCAGGTCGCTTCTGTCGTACCCACATTATATTGGAACTATACATGGGTTTGTTAATGAATTTATGGCTCTCCCTTGGCTGAGAGCAAAGGGATTTCCCATAAAAGTTATTGATTCAGAATTCGCATATAGTTGGCGCTGGAATAAATTAAAACCGTGGACTAGAGAAAACGCTGAAAAAGCATTTGTGTCTAAAAGTGTGATAACGGCTACTAATGCTCAACTCTCTATTGGTCAAGTGCCCTGGGGGAAAGGCATATTGGGTGTAGATAAGCAACCATATAAGGACATGTCAGACTCTTGTCGAGAATCTATCCAAAAATTCGGTATTCATACGCATGATGAAATGTTTATGTGGGCAAATGATCTTATGGATTGTTTACCTTCCATAAAACAGCATATCCGAGGTCGCTTCCCCCTTGTATTCTTTGACGAAGTTCAAGATAACAGTGAGGCTCAATCATCTATTCTTCACAGAGCATTCATCGAAGGTGATGGCGCAGTTTGCCGTGTACGATTCGGTGATAGTGACCAAGAAATATTCGATCATGCTGGTAAGGTTAACAGGGCAAATGCTGATAAATTTCCATCAGACGACGTTAAGTATGACCTTCCCAATAGCCATCGCTTTGGTAAATCAATAGCAAATTTAGCTTCTCCTTTATCGGTAGCAAAAATGAGTTTGGTAGGCCAAGGGCCTAAGGTCGGTTCATCAAAAGACACAGCTCACGCTATATTTTTAATTGACGAAGGTAGCACTGGGGCTGTTTTAAAAGCCTATGGGCAGTATCTGCTCTCAGTATTTGATGAAGAACAAGAATTGTTGGATCGATTTACTTTTGTCGCAGTTGGAGCCGTACACCGAGATAAAGATGGGGCTGAAAAAAATAAGCCCCACAATTTATCTCATTACTGCATTGGATACGATCCAGATATCGCTAGTAAAGACCCACGGCCTAAAACTTTTTTGCAATATGTCAAAGCTGGTCATAGGCTGGGACAGAAATTTTCCACCGAAGGGACTGGAGGTGAATCATTCACTACAGTTGAACGTATTACTTTGGGAATCATGAACTTCGCTAAAGAAGTATCCACTCAATTCGATCCTAAACCAAGGAACAGAAATCATAGATTCATTTTGGAGTTGCTAAGGAATGACAAAGCGAGTTGTGATAAATACCTTAAGCTTATTGGCTATCTCGCTATTGACCGAAATTTTCCTTCGGAAGCTGATTGGAGTGCCACATGGAAGGATATTGTAATCGACGTCGTAGCTTCGCTATCCGGAGTAGCTCCAAATCGCGACCACCCTTTCCTAGATTATCAACTATTTGAAGGCTTTTGTTCAAATCATATTGGTACTCAGAACAATACATATACTGTAGGGGATGACGAACGGAAAGTGAATATTAAGTTAGGATCAATTCATTCCGTAAAAGGCGAAACGCATACCGCAACTTTAGTGATGGATACATTCAATAAAACGCATCATTTAAAAAAGATTTTTCCGTGGATAAAAGGCAAACCCAAAAAAACAATTCCTGATTCTGATGTAAAGCGATTAAAGCTTCATTACGTAGCTATGACACGGCCCTCACATCTAATTTGCTTGGCAATGAAAAAGAGCCATATCGAAAATGAAAATGGAGAAATAAAACAAAAGGAAGTCGACATGTTGAAGAAGCATGGATGGAGTAAAGTGGCTGTTGTTGATAACACAGGTAAGTGTAATTGGTTGTGATGTACCTAGTGTCCGCTCTTTGTCTATTGATGCCCGTCAAGGCAAGCTGTAGGTCAGCTCCGTACGTATTGCAGACATTGAGGCGTTGAGATTCTAGCTGATTTTCTTGACGGGCAAGTTAACGCCCAAACAGGACGGTCAGCCAGTCGTAAATTAGCTAGCTGTTAGTCACACTAGCCTACAAAGAATTCAAGGAAGAATGCATGTGCTGGCAACGCAACAAAGTGAAGCATACAAACGGCATCGCCCGGAAACAACGCTACTCTATCAATTGGTTGAACGTTACTACCCAGGTTTTACCGCAAACTTAGCCGACCAAGGCAAGTATTTACCCAAGTATGTTGAGCGTGAGTTTGATGATTTCTTGCGTTGTGGTCGGCTAGAGCACGGCTTTTTACGCGTGGTGTGCGGTGACTGCAAACATGAGAAGTTGGTTGCATTTAGCTGTAAGCGACGTGGATTTTGCCCTAGCTGTGGCGCTAGGAGAATGGCAGAAAGTGCAGCCTTGTTGGTTGATGACGTATTACAAGGCTATCCAGTTCGCCAGTGGGTATTGAGTTTGCCCATCCCCCTTCGATTACTACTAGCAAGATACCCAAATGAGCTGAGCAAAGCGATGCAAATCATTCATCGCGCCATTTCCACTCACAGTGTGAACAAAGCAGGCTTTACCAACAAACAGGCAAAAACCGGTGCCGTTACGCTCATTCAGCGATTCGGTAGCGCTCTTAACCTAAATATTCACTTCCACATGCTGTTTCTGGAAGGCGCAATAAGTGAAAATCCATGGGCAAACGCTTAGCTCCTATCACCAGCAACACTAAACTATTTGAGCCAGCCGCCTGCAGCGCAGGTGGCCCCCATCAAGGATTACAATGGCGCTTCTGCTTCGTTTTTGTCGGCAAAGATTTTGCCTAAAAGTGCCAGGGTTGGCGTTTGCAATAAGGCCAGCCACATTTGCGATATCTCAAAGTAGGTTTCAAACGACATGCCTTTAAAGCCAACTAAGCCAATTAACGGCATCACCAGACAAAAGATATAAAAATACACGAACGCCTCGGCTAACCCCGCGGCCATGGAATGCACACGTTCATTACCAGTACCGGTGCGCGCTACCGCCAGCCAGAGGCCAATAATTAACCCCGTTGCCGGCATGATCGACGTGGAATACCACGAACCTGCCGCTTTGGCTAAGTCAGGGTGGCTACCCACCAGGGCAATTAAATAAACAAACAGTATTGCCGCAGCAATCAGCCAAATAAGAGTGATGCGTTTGCGAATTTTGAGTAAGTCTTTCATATTGTCCTACAACTGAATGTTAGTGGTAGCGAGATGATGTTTTGCCGATAAGCCCGAGCGGTGGATTTCTGCCCCTGTTGCAGCGCGCTTGCGGGCCATTTCGTACACTAATACATTAAGGTTAAAGTCATCTGCAATGGGTATCTCCCGGATATCTTCAGGTAGTGTAATGGCACCGTCATTGGCAAGGGCTGCAACGGCGGCCTCGTTTTCGAGCGGTTCGTCAAACACAATCACCTGATTCTTATCGATAACTACAAACACCAGCACGCGATAATAGCCCGGCTCAGCACCCACCAGCACTCGTACAAGCTGAGCAAGACTAAAGCTGTCTAACGACGCGCTGATATTATTAATATCCCAGCGTTCCGGCATCGGGAAGGGTTTGCCCTGCTCATCAACCCGCTCCAGCTGTGTTGCCATGGCAATACCCATTGGCAGGTTGTAATACTTAAATTCTGCGTAGCCCGCCTGCCCTAAAACAGATTCCAGCGAGTCAGTCATTTCACCAATTGACGTTTTGCTTATATTGGCCAATTCGTTATCACGCAGGATCAGATAACTACTCGGTTTCGGGATTGGCCAGGGAAAAGCCGGTAAATCGGCGATGCACTCAAAGGTGACCGGATTAGTTAAACACGGCGGCGGACTGCCAGGCCCCGGAGATGTGGTCGGTGGCGGAGGCGGAGGAGGCGGAGGAGACGGCGGATAGCCATTTTCATTGTTGTACTCTTCGGCATAGAGCGTGCAACCATCGGCATCCACGCTGCTGTCCAGGGGTGTGTTTGGGCACATATCTGCACTATCCACAACGCCATCAGAGTCACTGTCAAACTCTCCAGACTGTTTAACTGGTTCCGGCGCTGGTGCAGGCGGTTCTTCAGTTTTAGGGGCGTTACACGCACTCAGCAGAAGCAGCGCGACAAAACAAATCATTAATCTAAAGCGGCTCATTGTCTGTCCTTAACAAGCAGATGAAAGCGCTACTTAGGCCTACTACTCCATCAGTAACTTTAACTCAAATTTTGGATATTTTTTAAACAATAAACTACATACTTAATCTATTCAACTGGTGCTCATTTGCGGGATTTACAACAGTGGGGGGAATTTACTGAATTGTGTTGCGCTGTGAAACCATTAAGCAAGCAAACGCCAGTAATAGCATTTAAGTCAGTTTTCTTTGACTACCGTCAGAATTAGAAAATAGCAGCGTTTAATATCTGCTCCTTGTCTAAATAAATACCTGACGCTGTGGGGCTGAAAAGTACGTGAAACGGTCATAGCCTACCAAAATTCAAACATGATTTTAGATTCATTTTTTCAATAGCAATTGATGCCTTGACTGGCTCCTATGGGGGCAAAAGCTGACATACGATTTTCACTAATTTGCTGTTTTAGAATCTCTAAATTCAGACCGGTGGCACTGCACGGCGGGATATCAAGGCACGAAGTGATGAATCTTTGCAGTATGACTAGAGATCAGTCGTACCTGTTATTTAAAAACTTCTCGCCGTATTGCCCATTTTTCATTTGATTGGTTTTACTACACCAACACAGTTTACGATATTTACTCCTTACATTATCAATGTATTTAGAATTCGTAAATCTTCTACAATTGGGGTAAGTATTCCATGAAAAACTGATTAATTGAATTTATGAGACCCCAATTGAACAAAAAGTTTAATACCATTAACGACGGTAAAAGTACGGCAAAAAATATTCTTGTTTTAAATATCACCAATATAAAAATAGAGGCTGCAAAACCGTACGCGTAATACTCATCTATACGCGAGAACGCAAAAATGAAACACAAGTAATTGATATAGGCCAAAGTTGCCTGTACTACATATTTTCTGCCTCTTTCAGGATCTAAAAACCAATCTGAAATGTACAGAATTAGCCCCATAAGCCCTAAAGCAAAAATGAGTAAGAGAGCAAAAGATGCATAGGTATAATAATTCGCGTAAGAGGCCGTGAATTCAAATGACATAAAAAAAGACATAAAAAAAGCATTCAGTGTTTGTATTACGCCTGCAACAAACCAACCAACAATAACCAACACGATCACAAATGAGATCAATTTTGAGGAGCCGGAATTATCAAGTCTTTGCTGCTCTGCGGCTCGTATTTCACGGCCACCATGATGATTTAACCACACATATTCATTATTTTCATTTTCAGTTGGCATAGCATTATTCCATATATAGTTTTTTAAGTTATGATTGACAATATATCATATTGACTACTTGAAAATTTGAATGTTAACTGTACGTAATCCAGCTCAAGTGGTAATGAAATCCTACCAAAAAAGTAGCATTTTTATTTCCTGAGTTGGCCGTACATAATATTTATATGAGTTTTTCACCACGCCAAACTACTAAAAAATAATTGTAAAAATGCTCCCAATACAAATTAGAAGGAGCCAGAGATAACAAAACCCAATAAGCAACAAATATAGTGGGTCGCCGAGCAGAGCAAGGCTGTTTATTGCCGTCAAGATATCAGAAGTTGCATCCGTTTTTATATTTTTGACGTTCATGATTTTTTTCATGTCTAAAAACAATTTGGCTCGTTCGATGAGCTCTGTTGTTTTGATTTTAGTTTTTCCTTTTCCCATTGAGCTTTTAATATCATCAAAAGATTTTTGAAACTTTTCTTTGATACTTTCTTGATTAGATATAAGACGAATAAGCTCTCCCCTCCCACTATCCAGTTTTTTAACATGTAACAATTTTTGAGCTAGTCTTAAAATAATAAAAATGGGAATACAGCTCACTAACAGAAAAGGTATGGCTAAATAAAGTGTAGAGGCAAAAAATAACGAAACAAGAAGCAGTGCGACCGAAACATACACAAATAGCGATAGATGTTTACTGACACCAGTAACTTTAAAAACGGTGTTATCTATCAAGGTATTGAGTTGGCTTACCAACTTGGATTCTGACATTAAAAAGATCCCTTTTATTGATTATGTCTCTATACACGCAAACTTCGATTAAGTATGCGATCACCATATAACATCAGTATAAATAAAAATTAAAACATAGCACTGTTGCAGTATGATGTATGGATTAGATGCCTTCCGTTGTGGAACGAAATTATAATAGCTGATGGCAAAATTGTAGCCTGACAATAAAGTTTGATACGTTACAAAAAAGTATAATACTATTTTTGATGATTGACTCAGGGCGTGAGGCCGACATATTGGAAACTGTCTGATAGTCAGTATATAGGTCATTTTTCGCCCCCAAAAATACAAATCACTTTATTCAATCGTGCGAGCACAAGAAGAATAAACGCTGTGTACTACCACCCCTTGGTTACAACTCCCTTTTAGACTAGCTCAGTTTGTTAAAATGTTAAAATGTTAAATTGTGTGAATTTTTTAATGATTTAGTTTGCAATGTCATGCGACGATAGGCGTTTGGTGCAGTATTAGAAAATTAGCGCTCGAATTTTCCAATTATTTAATAGTATGTTTTTTTGACTATTTCAGTAAAGTTGGTCTATACCCCAAAGTCAAACCAACGTTGAATAGTAAAGTCGTTTGCGTATTATTCATCCGATGGCACACGCATAGATTGCAACACCGTTGTTTGCGCAGATGTTGGGTACTTTTTATCTAAATGTGCGAATATTCTTGTTACAATTAGCATTCTAAATTTGAACTATTTCAATGTCCGCTATGGGCGTAAGCTAGGCTTAATCTACCAAACTAATAATTAGGTACCATACTTATACCTCCGTTAAATAGGAGAATTACCATGTATGCATTAACCATTTATGTTCCCAAAGAACCCTGGAACAAGAATAAACTTATTGGGCAGAAACTTCCGCTCAAACTTCAACAAATTTGGTCTATTCGAATACGGTTAGAACTATCCAAAAAGATAAGAGATCTAGCACTTTTTAATCTGGCAATAGACAGTAAGTTGCGTGGTTGCGATCTCGTCGCATTACTGGTCAGAGATGTTTGTCATGGCAATATTGTCCAATCTCGGGCAATTGTTATTCAGAAGAAAACACAGCAACCTGTTCAGTTTGAGATAACTGAAAATACCAGAAAATCTATTTCAGTATTGATTGCCACACAAAACCTAAGTCCAAACGATTACTTGTTCAAATCGAGATCCAAGCCCTCAGACCATATTTCTACGAGGCAACATGGCAGAATTGTTGATAATTGGGTTGATTCAATCGGTTTGGACAAAACTCAATATGGTACGCATTCGATGCGACGAACAAAGCCATCACTCACTTATAAAAAGACGAAAAACTTAAGAGCTTGTCAGTTATTGCTTGGGCATAGAAAACTTGAAAGTACCGTTAGATATTTGGGTATAGAAGTGGATGATGCGCTTGAGGTATCTGAAAGTATTGATGCGTAGCTAGATTGCCAAAGGATACACAACCCTTTGGCAAGTTCTCTCATAAACAGGGGGGCGGGTTTGATGGTTTGATGAGTCTTGATTTCGTTCGTACCTTTTTAATGCTTCAATTTTTCGCCTAATATAGACAAATACGAACAGGAAGGAGCTTCGATAATATGCGAAATGTTAATAGCCCCCTGTGTCAGGATAGTTGTCGCCTCAGTTTTTCATAGTATTAGACAGGGTGCGGAAGTTAGGCATGAGTGAGAC
>NZ_JAGGDM010000016.1:0-129114 GCF_017653625.1 Alteromonas sp. K632G | reverse complement strand
GCTACTACTAGGATAGCTCCATCCATCTGTGCAGCACCGGTGATCATGTTTTTAACGTAATCAGCGTGTCCTGGGCAATCTACGTGAGCGTAGTGACGAGTAGGAGTGTCATACTCTACGTGTGAAGTAGAGATGGTGATACCACGAGCTTTTTCTTCAGGCGCGTTATCGATTTGATCGAAAGCCTGAGCTGAACCACCGTATGTCTTTGAAAGAACAGTAGTGATAGCTGCAGTAAGGGTTGTTTTTCCGTGGTCAACGTGGCCGATTGTACCCACGTTTACATGGGGTTTCGTACGTTCAAACTTTTCTTTTGCCATTTTTCTCGTTTCCTAAGTTAAAAGTCCGACCCAAACATAGACCGGACCGAACCTTCATTTAGATTAAATTCTAGATTCAATAATAGCCTGCGCCACATTTTTAGGCGCCTCAGAATAATTGAAGAACTCCATAGAGTATGATGCGCGACCCTGCGTTTGTGAACGCAAGTCAGTAGCATACCCGAACATTTCTGAAAGCGGCACCTTAGCACGTACTATTTTAATACCTGCTACGCCTTCTTCCATACCTTCGATCATGCCGCGACGACGATTTAGGTCACCAACCACATCACCCATCCAGTCTTCTGGAGTAGTTACTTCAACTTTCATCATGGGTTCAAGCAACACCGGATTTGCTTCTGCGGCGCCTTTTTTGAAACCCATAGAGCCGGCGATCTTAAACGCCATTTCAGAAGAGTCAACATCATGGTACGAACCGTCGAACAAAGTAACCTTTACATCTAGTACCGGATACCCTGCTACAACACCACTTTGCAACTGCTCCTGAATTCCTTTATCAACCGCTGGTATGAACTCTTTTGGTACCACACCACCGGTGATGTCATTAACAAATTCGTAGCCTGCGCCTTCTTCTGCTTGTGGCTCAATACGAAGCCACACATGACCAAATTGGCCACGGCCGCCAGACTGACGTACGAATTTACCTTCAACTTCAACTTTCTTACGAATGGTCTCACGATAAGCAACCTGAGGTTTACCTACGTTACATTCAACCTTAAATTCGCGTTTCATACGGTCAACAATGATATCAAGGTGAAGCTCACCCATACCAGAGATAATCGTTTGGCCAGACTCTTCATCAGTCTTAACCTTAAATGATGGGTCTTCAGCAGCTAGTTTACCTAGCGCGAGTCCCATCTTCTCTTGGTCAGCCTGAGAGCGTGGCTCAACAGCGATAGAAATTACTGGATCAGGAAATTCCATACGCTCAAGTGTAATGACATTATTCGGATCGCAAAGCGTATCACCTGTGGTCACATCTTTAAGACCAATGGCTGCGGCAATATCGCCAGCACGAACTTCTTTAATTTCTTCACGGTCTTTAGCGTGCATTTGAACAATACGCCCAAAACGCTCGCGTTTACCTTTCACTGGGTTGTAAACCGTATCACCAGTATTAACAACGCCAGAGTAACAACGGAAGAAAGTTAGCGTTCCTACGAATGGGTCGGTAGCGATTTTAAATGCAAGGGCCGAGAACGGCTCGCTGTCGTCTGCATGACGCTCAGCTTCAGTTTCATTTTTGTCGTCTAAAACACCCGTAATAGCTTTCACTTCACTTGGTGACGGTAAGTATTCTACTACCGCGTCTAGTACTGCCTGAACACCTTTGTTTTTGAAGGCACTGCCACAGGTGGCAAGAACAATTTCGTTGTTCAGTGTACGGGTACGTAAACCAAGTCGGATTTCAGCTTCAGTTAGCTCTTCGCCTTCTAAATACTTATCCATTAGCTCGTCAGAGGCTTCAGCAGCAGCTTCAATCATCTCTGTACGATACTTTTGTGCGTTGTCTAAATATTGCGCTGGAATATCTTCATAGGTAAACGTCATACCCATGTCTTCGGCATTCCAGTTTATGGCTTTCATCTTAATAAGATCGATTACGCCATGGAACTCTTCTTCAGCGCCCATGTTCAATTGAATAGGAACACAGTTTGCGCCTAAGCGTTTACGGATTTGACCCACAACACGCTCAAAATCGGCGCCAGCTCGGTCCATCTTATTGATGAACACGAGACGTGGCACCTCATATTTGTCAGCCTGTCGCCAGACTGTCTCTGATTGAGGTTCAACCCCAGAAGACCCGCAAAAAACCACTACAGCCCCGTCCAGTACCCGTAATGAACGTTCTACCTCAATGGTAAAGTCCACGTGTCCTGGCGTGTCTATAATGTTTATACGATGCTGATCGAACTGCTTTTCCATGCCTGACCAGAAACAAGTGGTTGCAGCAGACGTGATAGTAATACCACGCTCCTGCTCTTGTTCCATCCAGTCCATGGTTGCAGCACCATCATGCACTTCACCGATTTTATGAGACAACCCTGTATAAAACAGGACTCTCTCTGTGGTCGTGGTTTTACCCGCGTCCACATGAGCCACAATACCAATATTGCGGTAACGCTCAATCGAGGTCTTACGAGGCATACATCTCTCTCAGTTATATTACGTTTATTACCAACGGTAATGAGCAAACGCTTTGTTTGCTTCGGCCATACGGTGAACGTCTTCACGTTTCTTAACCGCAGAACCTTTGTTTTCTGATGCATCAATCATTTCAGCAGCCAGGCGTTGAGCCATTGACTTCTCGCCACGTTTACGAGCAGCATCTACCAACCAACGCATACCTAGGGCATTACGACGAACTGGACGAACTTCTACTGGTACTTGATAAGTTGAACCACCTACACGACGAGATTTAACCTCTACAGTAGGACGGATGTTATCAAGTGCTTCTTCGAATACATCTAGGTGAGCTTTGCTGGTTTTTTCAGCAACAATATCGAGCGCACCGTAAACGATTTTTTCAGCGACTGACTTCTTGCCGTCAAGCATTACGACATTCATGAATTTTGCAAGCAGTTGTGAGCTAAATTTTGGCTCTGGTAGGATTTTACGTTGACCTACGACTCTTCTTCTTGGCATTTCTATTCTCCGTATGAATTCAGGAATTACCCAAAACTCTTAAACTTCAGTTTGGCCTTACTAACGGAGAACCGTTAAGACTTAGGCTTCTTCGCACCGTACTTAGAACGGGCTTGCTTACGATCGTTTACACCTGCGCAGTCTAATGTACCGCGAACTGTGTGATAACGAACACCTGGTAGATCTTTAACACGACCACCACGGATAAGCACTACACTGTGCTCTTGTAGGTTGTGACCTTCACCACCGATGTATGAAGAAACTTCAAAACCGTTAGTTAGACGTACACGACATACTTTACGTAGTGCAGAGTTTGGTTTCTTAGGCGTAGTAGTATATACACGAGTACATACACCGCGTCTTTGAGGACAAGCTTGCAATGCAGCTACGTTGCTTTTTTCAACGGGCTTTTTGCGCGGCTTGCGGACTAACTGGTTAACTGTTGCCATTAACTAGCTCCTGATTAAAAACTACAAAAACCCAATCACTCTGATTGGGTCCATTAAAGCGACTTTTCTAACGTCACTCATTTAATGTTAATACTGTGCTTGTCAGCATTAACTGAGCTCTGATACAAAAAACCGCGCCCATTTTCTTCTGCCTTTTAGAGGTCATCCAAAATCGGGTCGCGGAATATTAATGATCATAGCTCGGCGTGTCAAGCTGTACAAAGGTTAAGCAGGCATTTAACTGCAATCTGTCAGCTTAACATGCCAATTTGTTAGGAGTACGTTAACGTACTCCTCCGATCATGCCTTATTCGGCTGAGTCGTCACCGGCGTTGAGTGCTTCGGTTAGTGCCTGTTCTGCATCAGCAGCAGAAACTGACATTTCTTCGATTTCTTCTTTACGACGTTGTGCACGACGTTCATGGTAAGCGAAACCTGTACCCGCTGGAATCAATCGACCCACGATTACGTTTTCTTTCAGACCGCGAAGGTCATCTTCTTTACCTTGAACTGCAGCTTCGGTAAGAACACGTGTTGTTTCTTGGAACGATGCAGCTGAGATGAATGACTCAGTAGATAGCGACGCTTTAGTGATACCAAGCAGTTGTGTTTCATACTGCGCTGGGATCTTACCGTGTTTTTCAACTTCACGGTTGGTCACTTTCACGTTA
Source organism: Alteromonas sp. K632G (assembly GCF_017653625.1). Taxonomy (NCBI): domain Bacteria; kingdom Pseudomonadati; phylum Pseudomonadota; class Gammaproteobacteria; order Alteromonadales; family Alteromonadaceae; genus Alteromonas; species Alteromonas sp. K632G. Next base: position 125,007 of record NZ_JAGGDM010000016.1, on the reverse strand, counting down.
GACACTTCAACTTGTTCGCCTTCAAGGAACTGAGTATCACCTGAATGGGTAATAACGCACTTACGCAACATCTGACGAATAACAACTTCGATGTGCTTATCGTTAATTTTTACACCCTGTAGACGGTAAACTTCCTGAACTTCGTTCACGATGTAGTTTGCTACAGCAGAGATACCACGTAGACGCAAGATGTCATGCGGTGACTCAGGGCCATCTGCAATAACTTCACCACGTTCCACTTTCTCACCTTCGAACACGTTAAGCTGACGCCATTTTGGAATCATCTCTTCGTATGCATCACCCTCTGGCGGCGTGATAACCAAACGTTTCTTACCTTTGGTTTCTTTACCGAAACCAATAGTACCTGAAACTTCAGCAAGGATAGCTGGCTCTTTAGGCTTACGTGCTTCAAACAAGTCGGCTACGCGAGGTAGACCACCCGTGATATCACGTGTCTTCGAGCTTTCTTGAGGTATACGTGCTAACACGTCACCTTCGTTAGCAACCTTACCTTCTTTCGCTTCGATAGTCGTAAAGCTTGGCAGGCGAATCTCTTGAAGACCGAACTCATCACTTTCTAGGATAAGTTTAGGTTCTTTAGAGTTACTCTTCGCAAGATCTTTAACTACGATACGCGTAAGACCAGTTAATTCGTCTTGTTGCATCTCGGTGTTAGAGTCGTCGATGTCGGCAAAGCTAATCTTAGCTGCACGTTCAGTAACGATTGGGTGACTATGCGGATCCCAGTTAGCAACAACGTCGCCAGCTGCAATAGTTGCACCGTCATCCACGCTAAGTACAGCACCGTAAGGTACTTTATAGCGCTCTTTCTCACGACCTTGTTCATCGATAACAGTAAGTTCTGTTGAACGAGAAACAATAACCACTTTGCCGTCTGAGTTACGTACTGATTTTTCATTGTGTAGCTTAAGGCTACCCGCAGTTTTAACCTGAACGCTGTTCTCAGCAGAAGCTCGTGATGCCGCACCACCGATGTGGAACGTACGCATGGTAAGCTGTGTACCTGGTTCACCGATCGACTGTGCGGCAATAACACCCACAGACTCACCGCTTCCAACCATATGTCCGCGAGCAAGGTCACGACCATAACAGTTTGCACACACACCGAAGTCGTTATCACAGGTGATAACCGAGCGTACTTGAATTTGGTCAACAGAGTTAGCTTCAAGCATGTCTACTAGCGCTTCGTCTAGTAACACATTACGCTCAACCAATACTTCTGTCGTACCTGGTTTAACTACATCTTCTGCAACTACACGACCTAGTACACGCTCACGAAGTGGTTCTACAACGTCACCACCTTCAATTAGCGGTGTCATCTGAACACCACCGAAGGTGCCACAGTCGTCGTTAGTAATAACCAAATCTTGTGCAACATCTACTAGACGACGAGTTAGGTAACCCGAGTTCGCAGTCTTAAGTGCTGTATCGGCTAGACCTTTACGCGCACCGTGAGTAGAGATGAAGTACTGAAGTACGTTAAGACCTTCACGGAAGTTAGCCGTGATTGGCGTTTCGATGATTGAGCCATCTGGCTTAGCCATCAGACCACGCATACCCGCTAGCTGACGAATCTGAGCGGCACTACCACGAGCACCAGAGTCGGCCATCATATAAACAGAGTTAAATGAGGTTTGCTCTTCTTCTTCGCCATCGCGGTTAATTACGATGTCAGTCTTAAGGTTATCCATCATGGCCTTGGCAACTTTTTCGTTGGCATTTGACCAGATATCGATAACTTTGTTGTAGCGCTCACCGGCGGTTACAAGACCATTTTGGAACTGTTCCTGGATCTCGATAACTTCGGCTTCTGCAGCGTCGATAATATCTTTCTTCGCAGCTGGGATTACCATGTCATCAATACCAACAGATGCACCCGCAATCATTGCGTAGTGGAAACCGGTATACATGATTTGGTCAGCAGCGATTACTGTGTCTTTAAGACCCAGTGTACGGTAACAAGCGTTAAGCAAACGTGAAATCTGCTTTTTGCCCATTGCCTGGTTGATAATTTCAAACGGCAAACCTTTAGGTAGCATCAATGAGAAAATTGCACGACCAACAGTAGTATCTGTTAGCGTTACTTTCTCAGTTTTCACGCCATCTTCGTCAATGTCGTATTCAGTGATACGTACTTTAACGCGTGAGTGAAGTTCTGCGTTACCTGTGCGGTATGCTTTTTCTGCTTCATTCGGGCTGGTAAATACCATTGCCTCGCCTAAGCCGTTCACTTTGTCACGGGTTAGGTAATAAAGACCCAATACAACGTCCTGTGAAGGAACGATGATAGGTTCACCATTTGCAGGTGACAGAATGTTGTTGGTCGACATCATCAACGCACGTGCTTCAAGCTGAGCTTCAATAGTCAGCGGCACGTGTACAGCCATTTGGTCACCATCGAAATCGGCGTTGTAGGCCGCACATACTAGTGGGTGAAGCTGAATCGCTTTACCTTCGATAAGGGTTGGTTCAAATGCCTGGATACCCAAACGGTGAAGTGTTGGTGCACGGTTAAGCATAACAGGGTGTTCACGGATAACGTCATCTAGTACGTCCCATACCTCTGGTGCTTCACGTTCAACCAGCTTCTTCGCTGCCTTGATAGTTGTTGCTAAACCACGACCTTCAAGTTTTCCATAGATAAACGGCTTGAATAACTCAAGTGCCATTTTCTTAGGAAGACCACATTGGTGAAGACGTAATGTAGGACCAACGGTAATTACAGAACGACCAGAGTAGTCAACACGCTTACCAAGTAGGTTCTGACGGAAACGACCTTGCTTACCTTTAATCATATCGGCAAGTGATTTAAGAGGACGTTTGTTAGAACCTGTGATAGCGCGGCCACGACGACCGTTATCTAGTAGTGCATCTACCGCTTCCTGAAGCATACGTTTTTCGTTACGCACGATAATGTCAGGCGCCGCAAGGTCTAGAAGACGCTTAAGACGGTTGTTACGGTTGATAACACGACGGTATAAATCGTTCAGGTCAGACGTTGCAAATCGACCACCATCCAGAGGTACCAACGGACGAAGATCCGGCGGAAGTACTGGAAGTACAGTCAAGATCATCCACTCTGGCTTGTTGCCAGACTGTTGGAATGATTCAAGCAACTTAAGACGCTTGGTGATTTTCTTACGCTTAGTTTCAGAGTTGATTGAAGGCAACTCTTCACGCATGGAAGCTACGTCAGCATCTACATCTAACACTTTTAAAAGGTCAAATACGGCTTCAGCACCCATTTTTGCGTCAAACTCGTCACCGTGCTCTTCAAGTGCATCCAAGTAATCTTCTTCGTTAAGAAGTTGGCTGCGCTCAAGGGTAGTCATACCCGGCTCGGTTACTACGTAAGATTCAAAATATAGTACACGTTCAATATCACGAAGTGTCATATCAAGCATTAAGCCGATACGAGACGGAAGTGATTTAAGGAACCAGATGTGTGCAACTGGGCTTGCCAGTTCAATGTGACCCATACGCTCACGACGTACTTTAGTTAGGGTTACTTCAACACCACATTTTTCACAGATAACACCACGGTGCTTCAGACGCTTATACTTACCACAAAGACATTCGTAGTCTTTAACTGGTCCGAAAATACGCGCACAAAACAGGCCGTCACGTTCTGGTTTGAACGTACGGTAGTTAATTGTTTCTGGCTTCTTAACTTCACCAAAAGACCATGAACGAATCATGTCAGGTGAAGCAAGACCGATTCGAATATTATCGAATTCTTCAGTCTTGTTTTGTTGCTTTAGAAACTTTAATAAGTCTTTCACATTACTCTCCCAGCGGAGTCAGTCTCTAGAACCCGGCGCAAGCGCCGGGCCATCTCTTGTCATAACGTGGCGATTGCCGTGTTACTTCTCTTCCAACTCGATGTTGATACCCAACGAGCGGATTTCTTTAAGTAATACGTTGAATGATTCTGGCATGCCAGGTTCCATTCTGTGGTCACCATCGACGATGTTCTTGTACATCTTAGTACGGCCGTTAACATCATCCGACTTAACAGTAAGCATTTCCTGAAGGGTATATGCTGCACCGTAAGCTTCAAGGGCCCACACTTCCATCTCTCCGAAGCGCTGACCACCGAACTGAGCTTTACCACCCAGCGGCTGTTGTGTAACAAGGCTGTACGAACCAGTTGAACGAGCGTGCATTTTGTCGTCAACCAAGTGGTTCAGTTTCAGCATGTACATGTAACCAACCGTAACAGGACGCTCAAACTCGCGACCAGTACGACCGTCGAACAACGAAATCTGACCGCTTTCAGGAATGTCAGCTAACTTCAACATTTCCTTAATTTCAGATTCACGTGCACCGTCGAATACAGGTGTTGCAATTGGAACACCCTTACGTAGGTTGTTTGCAAGACGTGTAATTTCGTGGTCGGTGAAGTTATCGATGTCCACTTCTTGGTGATTCTCGCCAAGCTCATAAATTTCTTTCAAGAAATTACGAAGCTTCTGCATCTCTTCATGCTCTTTGAGCATGCGGTCGATTTTCACACCAAGACCGTGAGCAGCCATACCCATATGTGTTTCTAGGATCTGACCGATGTTCATCCGCGATGGTACACCTAGTGGGTTCAATACGATGTCTACCGGCGTACCGTTAGCATCATATGGCATGTCTTCCACAGGCTGAATCGTTGAAATTACACCTTTGTTACCGTGACGACCGGCCATCTTATCACCAGGCTGGATGTGACGCTTAACAGCTAGGTAAACCTTAACAATCTTAAGGACACCAGGTGCTAGGTCATCGCCTTGTGTGATCTTGCGACGCTTAGTTTCAAACTTCTTATCGAAGTCTTCTTTGATTTCTGCGTGCTGATCAGCAATTTGGTCGATCTCAAGCTGAACGTCTTCGTCGTTTAATGCAATTTCAAACCACTTCTCACGCGGTAGGCTGTCAAGCTTAGCTTGTTCAACACCAGAGCGTAGTAATGCGTTTTGTGCACGAGCAAAGATACCGTCTGCAAGAATTTCAAATTCGTCAGTAAGGTCTTTCTTAACCTGACGAAGTTGCATGTCTTCAATTTCAAGCGCACGTTTGTCTTTCTCTACGCCGTCACGGGTAAAGACTTGAACGTCGATAACCGTACCGTGAACAGAGTTAGGCACACGTAGTGACGTATCTTTTACGTCAGACGCTTTTTCACCGAAGATTGCTCTTAATAGTTTTTCTTCTGGCGTAAGTTGAGTTTCACCTTTAGGTGTTACTTTACCTACCAGAATGTCGCCGCCTTTCACTTCCGCACCAATGTAAACAACACCTGATTCATCAAGTTTGCTTAGTGCAGATTCGCCAACATTCGGAATATCAGAAGAAATCTCTTCTGGCCCAAGCTTAGTATCACGAGCAATACAGCTTAGTTCTTGAATGTGGATAGTGGTGAAACGGTCTTCCTGAGCTACACGCTCAGAGATAAGGATTGAATCCTCGAAGTTATAACCGTTCCAAGGCATGAACGCGATACGCATGTTCTGACCAAGCGCAAGATCGCCCAAGTCAGTAGATGGACCGTCAGCCAATACATCGCCAGCAACAATCGGGTCGCCCACACTACAAGTAGGACGCTGATTGATACAGGTGTTCTGGTTAGAACGTGTGTATTTAGTCAGGTTGTAGATGTCGATACCTGCTTCACCAGGAAGCATTTCATCTTCTTCTACTTTAATAACGATACGGCTAGCGTCAACATAGTCAACTCTACCACCACGCTTAGCAACTACAGTAACACCTGAGTCAACAGCAATGGTTCTTTCCATACCGGTACCAACAAGCGGCTTATCAGCACGTAATGTAGGTACAGCCTGACGTTGCATGTTCGCACCCATCAATGCGCGGTTAGCATCATCGTGTTCTAGGAACGGAATGATACTCGCAGCGATTGAAACGATTTGCTGTGGAGAAACGTCCATGTACTTGATGTCTTCTTTCGGCATCAAGGTGGTTTCACCACGGTGACGACATGGAATAAGGTCGTCTACTAGCTCACCGTTTGCGGTTAAAACAATGTTTGCCTGTGCAATTGCGAATTGACCTTCTTCAATTGCAGACAAGTAATCGATTTCTTCACTTACCACACCATCAACAATGCGACGGAACGGCGTTTCAAGGAAACCAAAGTCATTGGTACGCGCGAAGCTTGCCAATGAGTTGATCAAACCGATGTTTGGACCTTCAGGCGTCTCGATAGGACACAGACGACCGTAGTGCGTAGGGTGTACGTCACGTACTTCGAAGCCTGCACGCTCACGCGTAAGACCACCCGGGCCTAATGCAGAAATACGACGCTTATGCGTTACTTCTGATAACGGGTTGTTTTGGTCCATGAACTGAGAAAGCTGTGATGAACCGAAGAACTCTTTAACCGCAGCCGAAATAGGCTTAGCGTTAATAAGGTCTTGCGGCATAATGCTATCAAGGTCGCCTAAGCTTAGACGCTCTTTAACAGCACGCTCAACACGTACTAAACCAACACGGAATTGGTTTTCAGCCATTTCACCCACAGAACGGATACGGCGGTTACCCAAGTGGTCGATATCGTCCACTTCATCTTTACCGTCACGAATCTCGATAAGTTGCTTCATTACTGAAACAATATCGTCTTTATCTAGGGTGCCTGAACCAATCAATTCTTCACGGCCTAAACGGCGGTTGAACTTCATACGACCTACAGAAGATAGGTCATAACGCTCATCTGAGAAGAAAAGGTTTTGGAATAAGGTTTCTGCTGCGTCTTTTGTTGGTGGCTCACCAGGACGCATCATGCGGTAAATTTCAACAAGCGCTTCTAGGCGGTTTGTTGAAGAGTCGATACGCAATGTGTCAGAAATGTATGAACCATGGTCCAATTCATTAATGTACAAAGTTTCGAACTCTTTAATACCAGCTTGGCTTAGTGCCGCTAAGTTCTCAAGCGTTAACTCTTCGTTAGCGCTAACGATAACTTCGCCAGTATCTTCATTTACGTATGTTGCCGCGAATACGCGACCAATTAGGTAATCTGCTGGAACTTCAAGTTCAGATAAACCCGCTTTTTCAAGCGCACGGGTATGACGTGCAGATACACGACGACCGGTTTCAACAACAACATTACCTTCACCGTCAATGATATCGAATGCTGCGGTTTCGCCACGAAGACGATCTGGCACCACTTCCATCATTAACTTGTCTTTATCGATACGTACACTGACTTTCTCGAAGAACGTATCCAAGATTTCTTCTGATGTCATTTCAAGCGCGCGTAAGATGATTGTTGCTGGCAACTTACGACGACGGTCAATACGAACAAACAGGTTATCTTTTGGATCGAACTCGAAGTCAAGCCAAGAACCACGGTAAGGAATTACACGTGCATTATAAAGCACTTTACCTGACGAGTGAGTTTTGCCTTTATCGTGATCGAAGAACACACCAGGTGAACGGTGTAGCTGTGACACGATAACACGCTCTGTACCATTGATAACGAACGTACCGTTCTGAGTCATCAATGGGATTTCGCCCATGTACACTTCTTGTTCTTTAATGTCTTTTACGGTACCTGGCGCAGCGTCTTTATCAAACAATACTAACCGTAGTTTTACTCTTAATGGAGCAGAGAATGTGACGCCACGAATTTGACATTCTTTAACGTCGAATACTGGCTCTCCCAAACGGTAGCTAACATATTGAAGCTCCGAGTTACCTGAGTAGCTTTTTATCGGAAAAACGGAACGAAATGCTGCTTCCAAGCCGTATTGAGCATCGGCGTCGATCTCAATAAACTTTTTGAAAGAATCAAGCTGAATTGAAAGAAGGTATGGAATTTCCAATACCTGTGGGCGTTTGCCAAAATCCTTACGGATACGTTTCTTTTCGCTATAAGAGTAAACCATGGGTTCCTCAGCCTGCTGATTTATGACCCAACCTGCTGCATTATGCATCGCGACGAGTGCTTCAAGCTATGAGCTTCGTGTTGAATTGCGCATAAGCAACAAACTTCCACAACCCTTTTTCGGGGCAATTCCACAGCATACAACAAAATTTAACCAATTATTAGTTAACTTGTTGGTTTTATGCTTTTATGTGTCATTTCCGAGGTGCGCATTTAGTAGTGTAGTCAAGGGTTAGAATCTACACACTGTACAGCGCAAAAAGGCTGGTGGTTTAAAAAACCACCAGCCTTGCCGTCTCAGGCAAATAATCTAAACAAATAGATTACTTAACTTCAACTTCAGCACCAGCTTCAGTTAGCTGTGCTTTAAGTTCTTCAGCTTCTTCTTTGCTTACGCCTTCTTTGATAGCTTTAGGAGCAGATTCAACTACTTCTTTAGCTTCTTTAAGACCTAGGCCAGTCGCTGCGCGAACTGCTTTGATTACTGCAACTTTGTTTGCGCCGAATGAAGTCATTACAACGTCAAACTCAGTCTTTTCTTCAACTGCTGCTGCTTCGCCCGCTGCTGGACCAGCTACAGCTACTGCTGCAGATGCGTCAACACCGAATTTTTCTTCAGCTGCTTCGATAAGCTCAACCAATTCCATAACTGGCATTTCAGCAATCGCGTTTAAGATATCTTCTTTAGTTAGAGCCATGTGGTCTAAACTCCTGGGTTTTTAAAATGTTAAAAAAATCAATATGCCAAAAACGGGAATTACTTCTCGTCTTTGATCGCCGCCAATACGCGCACAAACTTGGTAGGTACTTCGTTGATAGTACGAACGAATTTCCCAACCGGTGCTTTGAAGGTTGCAAGAAGTTTTGCAAGCGCTTCGTCGCGAGTAGGAAGTGAAGCAACTGCGTCCAATTTATCTGGACCAAGAAGACCACTACCAATAGATAGAGCGGTTACGTTCAACTTATCGTTTTGCTTCGCAAAGTCTTTGAAAAGACGTGCTGCACCACCAGGTGCCTCAACTGAGAAGCCGTAGATAAGAGGACCAGTAAGGGCGCTATCTAAGTCTGCAAATTTACTGTCTGCCAATGCACGCTTAGCTAGAGTGTTACGTATAACCTTAAGGTATACGCCTTGCTCACGAGCTTTTACGCGAAGGTCAGTCAGTTCTGCAACTTCCATCCCACGGTATTCAGCGACGGCAACGGATAGAGCGCGAGACGCAACTTCAGAAACTTCTGCTACGATCTCTTTTTTTGCTGCTAAACCTAGTGCCACTGAGTTCACCTCTTTGTATCTGACTTTGTATACAGTTACCTGTTTACGCCATCAGGGTTCACAGATTGATATCAACATAATTGATGATACCGCTCTACGGTGTTTGTTACCCCAGAGAGTCTGAGTCAAACCACCGTCTGCGCAGGTTGTTCTATTAAGCGATATGTTTAATGTGAAAGTTCTCTTACCTCAATCACCACATCGCACCTGCGGTCTTGGACGGGAGTTGCCAATCAGCACTGCTGTATTGACGACTCCAACCCATTACCTTTACAGAGAAGCCGAGTTGCCTCGGCAGGCTATTAAAGACCTACTGAAGCTTTATCTAGAGATACGCCAGCGCCCATAGTGGTGCTTAGGCTGATCTTCTGGATATAAGTACCTTTAGCAGAAGAAGGCTTAGCTTTCTTCAATGCTTCTAGTAATGCTTCAAGGTTCTCTTGAATTTGGTTTGTTTCGAACGCAATCTTACCAATGCTAGCATGGATGATACCGTTCTTATCGTTACGGTAGCGAACCTGACCAGCTTTAGCGTTCTTAACAGCAGTAGAAACGTCTGGCGTTACTGTACCCGTTTTAGGGTTAGGCATTAGGCCACGTGGACCTAAGATTTGACCCAGTTGACCAACAACACGCATAGCGTCTGGGCTGGCAACAACAACGTCAAAGTTCATTTCGCCTTTCTTCACTTGCTCAGCAAGGTCTTCCATACCAACGATATCAGCACCAGCTTCTTTAGCGGCTTCAGCGTTAGCACCTTGAGTAAATACTGCAACGCGAACGTCTTTACCAGTACCGTTAGGTAGTACAGTAGCACCACGAACGTTTTGGTCAGATTTCTTAGCGTCGATACCAAGGTTTACTGCAACATCAACGCTTTCAGCGAATTTAGCTGTCGCTAATTCTTTAAGCAAAGCAACTGCTTCGTTGATTTCGTATTCTTTAGTCGCGTCTGTTTTTTCGCGGATAATGCGAGCGCGTTTAGATAATTTAGCCATTCGATTAGTCCTCTACGTTCAAGCCCATTGAGCGAGCAGAACCCGCGATAGTGCGAACCGCTGCATCTAGGTCAGCTGCAGTTAAGTCTGGTTCTTTAGTTTTGGCGATTTCTTCCAACTGAGCGCGAGTAACAGTACCCACTTTTTCAGTGTTAGGACGGCCAGAACCGCTCTTGATGCCCGCTGCTTTCTTAAGCAGGTAAGACGCAGGAGGAGTCTTAGTTTCGAATGTGAAAGAACGATCTTCATAAACCGTAATTTCTACAGGTACCGGAGCACCTTTCTCAAGGCTATCTGTTTTTGCGTTAAACGCTTTACAGAATTCCATGATGTTCACACCGTGTTGACCTAGTGCAGGACCAACTGGTGGACTTGGGTTAGCAGCGCCTGCTGCAACCTGAAGCTTAATAATACCGCTTACTTTTTTAGCCATTTTAAATGCTCTCTTGTTTGGGTATAGCGCCTTGCAAGTACAGAGATTACCTGCTCAATCGGCTTCCCGTTTCCGTTTAAAAGGGCGCGCATTATATAAGGTGTTCAAATGGTATGCAAGCATAAATGTGACTAAAAAACGATCTCATGGCCAGTTTTATTAAATATTCAGGGTTGTCAAAATTAACGCGGCTTTGGTGTAAGTTGCACTAAGCCTTAATTTTAACAAATAAGGCTTATTTAATACTATGAGAGAACTAATCGAATTAAACAAAGAAGAAGTGTCCCAAGTGTCTGGAGCGTTGTGGGGAGTTGGAGGGGGTGTGGCTTCAGGTGCAATTGTCAACGTACTTTCAGACGCCGAAGATGCAGCAACAACAGATGAATAAAAAAAATGGAACATGCCACTAAATTTCTAGTCTGGATGGTTTGCCTTATCATAGTCAACTGCATTTTAAAGCGCGCTTTAAATGTCGGATTTTGGGACTCTTTTAGTAGTAGCAAAAAAATATCCCAAAACACGAGCCTAATTCTGCAATTTATATTTTCATTTTTTGCTTTTTTGAGCGTGTTTGTGTGGGTGAATTAACAACCTATTTTTTACAAAAAAAGAAGTAATGATGTTTCACCCATTACTATCTGAATAACACAAAAGCTCCTCATACAAAAAAGCCCCTATTAAGGGGCTTTTTTATATGAATTTAGAGATAGATAAAAAGACCTAGCCTTTTTCTACCTGTCCGAATTCTAGATCTACCGGTGTAGAACGACCGAAGATAAGTACCGACACTTTTACGCGGCTCTTTTCGTAGTCTACTTCTTCTACCACACCATTGAAGTCTGCAAATGGACCGTCTGTAACGCGAACCACTTCGCCTGGCTCGAACAATGTCTTCGGCTTAGGCTTATCAACTGATTCTTCAAGACGGTTAAGAATGGCGTCTGCTTCTTTTTGGGTAATTGGCATTGGGCGGTCAGAAGTACCACCGATGAAACCAAGTACACGAGGAACGCTTTTCACTAAGTGCCAAGATTCTTCGTTCATTGCCATTTCTACCAATACGTAACCTGGGTAGAACTTACGCTCAGATTTACGCTTTTGGCCAGCACGCATTTCAACAACTTCTTCAGTCGGAACTAGAATCTGACCGAAGTGCTCTTCCATACCGTGCATCTTGATATATTCAAGTAGCGTTTTTTGAACGCGACCTTCGTACTGAGAATATGCTTGTACTACGTACCATCTTTTTTTAATTTCTTCTTCAGACATACGTTATGCTCCTATTCCAGTAATGTATCCAACAACACGAACGATAATACCATCTAATCCCCAAAGGATTAATGCCATTACCAACGTAGCCGCTAGTACGATGATAGTAGTTTGGTTTGCTTCTTGACGGGTCGGCCATACTACTTTGCGAACTTCAGTGCGCGACTCTTTAGCAAAGCTAAGGAAAGTGCTGCCTTTAACCGTTGATGCTGCAATAAAACCAGCAACAACCACTACCACTACTGCGGTAACTGCACGGTATAATACTGAAATTTCACCGAACACTGTGTTGGCCGTAACCAATCCAGCAAGTAGGGCAAATACCACTACCCATTTAAACATGTCCAATGCATTGGACTGATTTTCCGTCTTTTCGCTCATGTCACGATCCTAGCACTACAGCGTCGTTTTGCTCGCGCTAATACGCGAACTTGTAATTTGGCAGGGGTGGAGGGACTCGAACCCCCAACCATCGGTTTTGGAGACCGCTGTTCTACCAATTCGAACTACACCCCTGTGGTGTTTAACTCACAAATTTTACTTACACTACCCTTGGGAATTCAGCGTCATTTCAATGGAAAGTGCGGTATCGCAAGGGAGGGAGGCGTATTATACTCAAGATAACAAGCGGCACAAGGTTTTTGTTAACCATGTTGGTGGTAATTCCCTCAGTGCAAGTTGTTCTGCAACTTACTGTGCCGTTAAACTCGTTATCTCAGTGAAAAACTATTCCACGCCAATAAAGCCGCCTGTTTGATGTGCCCATAACTTGGCGTAAATACCATTATGTGCAATCAATTCGGCATGTGTCCCCTGCTCTACTATCTGCCCTTTTTCTAACACTAATAATCGGTCCATTTGCGCAATCGTTGAAAGCCTATGCGCGATAGCCAATACGGTTTTACCTTCCATCACTTTATCTAGACTTGCTTGAATAGCGGCTTCAGCTTCTGAGTCTAAGGCAGAAGTGGCTTCATCTAAGATTAATACTGGCGCGTCTTTCAGTAGCACGCGAGCAATCGCAATACGTTGTCGTTGCCCGCCCGATAGCTTCACGCCTCGCTCCCCAACATGGGCGTCGTAGCCTGTTCTTCCTTGGCTGTCAGTGAGCGTGAGAATAAACTCGTGAGCTTCTGATAGCTTGGCGGCGTTTATCATTTCTTCTTCGCTGGCATTGGTGCGCCCGTAAAGAATGTTGTCACGTACTGACCTGTGCATAAGCGAGGTATCTTGCGTCACCATGCTAATTTTAGCCCGCAGGGTTTCTTGGCCAACTTGGGTTATATCTTGCCCATCAATAATAATGCGCCCCGATTGGGTATCGTAAAATCGCATCAGCAAATTAACCAATGTTGATTTACCCGAACCTGAACGCCCTACCAAGCCCACTTTTTCACCCGGGTGTATGGCAAGCTCTAGATTAGAAAATACATCGATGGGTTGGTTATCTGCACCTGCGTAGGCAAAGTCCACGTTATCAAACTTAATACCACCACCCTGCACACTTAGCGCTGTGGCTTTAGGCTTATCTTTCACTGCGATAGGTTGGGCTAGGGTATTCATACCATCTTGCACCGTGCCTAGGTTTTCAAACAAGCCCGATACTTCCCACATGATCCAATGCGACATTCCATTTAGGCGAAGAGATAAACTAATCGCAATGGCAATATCGCCAGGTGTGGCCAAATTTTCCATCCATAAATACACAGACAATGCGCCAATGGTAAACACCAATATGGCATTCGACATTTCAACGCAAAACTCTAGTACCGTCACTAAACGCATTTGTGGATAAACAGTTTTTAAGAAGCCATCCATGCTTTCTCTGGCGTAGTCAGCTTCCCGGCGGCTATGAGAAAATAACTTTACTGTCGTGATATTAGTGTAACTATCTACAATTCGACCCGTCATCATAGAGCGCGCGTCGGCCTGCTTTTGTGACACTTCTTTAAGCTTGGGTACCAACATGCGCAAGATGAACATGTACACAAAAAACCACACCACAAGCGGCACCGCTAAGCGCCAATCAGTACTGAACACCAGTACCACCATAGAAATAAAGTAGACGCTGATATACACCAGTAAATCGAGGACTTTGGTTACGGTTTCACGTACCGATAGCGCGGTTTGCATGACTTTTGTAGCCACGCGACCCGCAAATTCATCGTGGAAAAAGGTTAAGCTTTGGCCGAGTAAATAGCGGTGGGCTTGCCAGCGAATACGCATGGGGAAATTTCCCATAAGCGACTGGCGTGAAAACAATGAACGTAACAGGATAAAGCCTGGAATCAGCACTAGCACGGTAACGGCCATGCCAATTAAGGTCCATTTTTGCTCGGCTAAAAAAGTTTCTCGGTTTTGTTCTGAAAACCAATCTACTAATTGGCCCAAGAAACCAAACAGCGCCACTTCTAGCACCGCAACAATGGCACTTAAAATAGAGACGGTGGCAATAACACCCCACATTCCTTGGGTGTAGTACTTACAAAAGGCAACAATACCTGTTGGAGGTTGCCCTGGTGGGGCTTTTGGGAAAGGCTGTGTTAATCGTTCAAAAAATGAAAACATGCAACAAAACTCGTGTCGTTCTACATCAACTTCGTTTAATTACGTCATTCTACACGATATGTTCAATGCTCGGGTTTAAAACATCGGCTTACTCATCGTTGTAGCCTAAGTTTCTCAGAATACTCTCTACCTTTTCGCTATGCTGCGCTTGCCACTGCTGAAGTGTCATGGCTGCATCTTTTTCACCACGGGCAAAGGCTATATCAAAAGCTTCTTGTGCTTGTGCTTGCGGAATTACCACAATACCTTCTTCGTCAGCCACGATGATGTCACCGGCATTCACCGTCACGCCACCACATTGAATAGGCTGATTGAGGGGCGATATACACTTTTTAGCGCCCGGCTTAGGAATTACACCGCGAGCAAAGACAGGGAATTGATTTTCTCGGGTTTCAGCCAAGTCTCTTATGACACCGTCAATAATAAACCCTTTAATACCTCTAGACTGTGCAATTGCACACACGTTACCGCCCGCCACCGCGAATTTCTCATCCGCCTCAACCACGATGATATCGCCAGCATTAGCGCGATAAATAGCCGCATGAAGCATAAGGTGATCTCCTGCCTCGCATTTCACTGTAAAAGCAGGCCCAGCAATACGGGGGATCGGTTGCCACAATGGCTTAATTCTATAATCCATAAACTGCTTGCGAGGCAATGCGTCGGCGTACTCGCAAGGTGACACGGTATCGAATTGAATCATGTTAATTCCTTCAATATTAAGTGAAGTGCAAAAGTGATTTTGCCAGCCCAATGTAGTCAATATATCGAAATTAGACACAGAAGTTGTTACAAGCTATGTATTTTCACTATAAGTGCTTTTTCTAATGGAAGGAGCGTGATAAATATTAGGGTAAGAAAATACTGTCTTTTGCGCCTTATTTTTAAAGACACTTATTTTAAAGGCTCTAATTTTAGAGAGCATACACTCACCCGTGCATCACCAAATAGCAATAAAGGCCATAGTCGGTATTCAGCCAACGAGATATGCACTTAACGACACAATTTAATCACGACTTGGTTCACACCAGCTTATAAAAATAGGAATTACAATCAATGTTGAAAAGCGTAGTTAGCTTAAGCGTTGCATTAGCACTCACTGCATGTAGCCCACAAAATACACAACCTGAAAGCCAAGCCCCAACCGCGGTAACGCAACAAAAAGAATTAAAGTCTGGCGTGAACAAAAAAAACATGGATTTAACGGCCGATCCAGGCAACGACTTCTTCCAATACGTGAATGGCACGTGGGTGGATAACCTTGAAATCCCAGCCGATAAATCGAGTTACGGCGCTTTCACCATTTTGCGTGATGAATCTCAAGATCATGTGATGAAGATTATTAAAAGTTCTGCCGAAGGCGACTTTGCAGATGGCACCGATGAACAAAAAGTGGGCGACTTCTATCGTGCTTACATGGATACGGATACGCTAAATGAGTTGGGTATAAGCCCAATTAATGCCGACATTGAAAAAATTGAAGCTATCACAAATTACGATGAATTAGCGGCATACTTTGCCTATGCCATTCGGTACGGCTATGTGACCCCATTCAACGTTGGCCAAAATGCAGATTTCAAATCGCCAGAGTCTTATATGATTTATACATGGCAGTCTGGCCTTGGTCTGCCTGAGCGAGATTACTACTTTAAAGACGACGCAAAATCACAAGAAATTCGCGATGCCTACGTTAAACATATTGAAACTATGTTTACCCTCGCTGAATTTGATGCGCCATCAGATAACGCACAAATGTTGTTTGATATGGAAAGCCGTATTGCCGAGCTTCATATGAAGAAAGAAGAAGTACGTAATTGGGCGGCTAACTACAATAAAGTGCCTGTGTCAGACCTAAGCACTCTTATGCCTAACTTCCCGTGGTCACTTTTTCTTAATGAAATGGAATTGGACGACGTAGACAGCATTGTGTTTTTACAAACTGATTTCATGAAGCAAATGGATACGTTCATCACTGAAACCTCTCTGGAAGATTGGAAAGTATTTCTAAAATGGGGCTTACTTAATGCCTCAGCCAGTCGTTTGAGTGAAGATTTTGACACCGCTAATTTCAACTTTTACAGCAAAACACTCCGCGGTGTCGAAGAGCCTGAGCCACGCTGGCGCAGGGCTGTTAGCCTTTCTAATGCGCATGTTGGCGAAGTTATCGGTAAAGTTTATGTGAAACAATACTTCCCGCCTGAAGCCAAAGAGCGTATGACCGACATGGTGAGCAATCTTTTACTTGCCTACAAGGACAGTATTGAAAAGCTAGATTGGATGACAGATGAAACCCGTGAGCAGGCGTTAGATAAGCTCTCTAAATTCACGGTTAAAATTGGTTACCCCGATACGTGGAAAGACTATTCTCAGCTGGTAGTGAAAGGCAGCGATTTATTTGGCAACTTAAAGCGTTCAGCCGATGTTGCTTACGAAGAAATGCTTAAGAAACAAGGCGGCCCAGTGTGGAAGCATGAGTGGGGTATGACGCCTCAAACCGTTAATGCTTACTACAACCCAACGGCGAATGAAATTGTTTTCCCAGCAGCCATACTTCAACCGCCATTTTTCGATATGAATGCTGAAGACGCAGTAAACTACGGTGGTATTGGTGCCGTTATCGGACATGAAATTGGTCATGGTTTTGATGATGCAGGTTCGACGTTTGATGGCGATGGCGCGTTACGAAACTGGTGGACTGATACTGACCGACAAGAATTTGAAGCGAGAACGGCGAAACTTGTCGAGCAATTCAATGAATTCGAAGCCCTGCCAGAACTCTTCGTTAATGGTGAATATACCCTGGGTGAAAACATTGGAGACTTGGGCGGCATTAGTATTGCGCTTAAAGCCTATCACTTAACCTTAGAGGGTGAAGAAGCCCCTGTTATTGACGGTTACACTGGCGATCAGCGCGTATTTATTGGTTACGGCCAAGTATGGGCAAGCAAGTATCGTGATGAAGCCTTACGCAACCAAATTCAGACCGACACCCACTCGCCAACTAAATTCCGTACTAACGGTGCACTGCGCAACGTTCCTGAATTTTACGAGGCGTTTGATGTTACCGAGGAAAATGATTTGTATTTACCGCCAGAAGAGCGCGTTAAAATTTGGTAATAGGTATTTGCTAATGTCATTAACGAGGCGACAATTCATTGTCGCCTTTTTTATATCTGCATTGAATGTGTGAATCGTTTGGAAATTGATAGCCTAATTCGCTAGCCACGTTTATGTACTTAGACAGAGTGCATTAGGCTTATGAAGGGTTGGCCAATTCAAACAATACAGCAATGGCTTCGTCGGCTCGGCCAGCCGGAACGAAAATATGGTCATGATAATAACCGGCTACCACATTCGCGCTAATATTAGCCTGCGTAAGTGCAGCGGACATTACTGCGGTCATACCTACTGCATCTAAACTTGAATGGACATTACATGTAATACGCTTAAAGGTGCTATCTACTGCAAAACCTTCGTTACTTGCAAAAGATGATTCAAGAATAAGAGTTGTACCTTCATCTTCTTTATACACCATTAATGCATTGGCCAATTGAGTTGGCGAAACAGCGTACGGCACACTAACAAATACAAACGCTTCAGCGCTTAGCTCTGGCTATAGTGTTTGTAATAAGGTAGTTAAATCTGTTTCGCCTGACATCTAATCGCCTTTGCTCTGCCTATCCAACTCGTTAAACATATTGACACAATCTTTGTGTAATGCGCTTAAGCTGTTATAGGTGATACCACCTATAACTTACGTGCTCTCACACGTTTGCCTTTAATTTTACCTTCGCGGAAGTGATTCATAGCACGCTTTACACTACGCAATTTAACCGCAATAAAGCTTTGGCTATTTTGCACAGCAATTTTGCCTACATCATCACCTGGTATGCCTGCGTCTTTAGTCAGCGCACCAACTAAGTCCCCAGGACGAAGCTTTTGCTTTTTACCCGCACTCAGTGAAATACAGCTAAATTCAGGTTCGATGATGCGGTTTTTATGGAAACGTAAGCCTTGTGCGCCTTTTAGCGGAATATCAGTGCCTTGTAGCACTTCAATTTTACGCAAGAAATGCTCTTCCTCGTCGCCCACTAACGTTATTGCTGTACCTTCAGCGCCCGCACGAGCAGTACGACCAATACGGTGAATATGCGTTTCCGGCTCTTCGCTCACGGTGTAGTTAATCACACATGGAATATCATCAATATCAAGCCCACGTGCAGCTACATCGGTAGCAACCAGCACTTGTAGTGCGTCACTAGCAAACTGGTTAAGTACAGCTGTACGCTCGTACTGCTCCATTTCTCCCTGTAAACCTGCAGCACTAAAGCCATCTTCAAGTAACGACGCGACCACTTCAGTCACCTGTACCCGGCGGTTACAAAACACGATAGCTGTTTTAGGCTGAGAATCGGTCAGAATGGCTTTCAGCGTTTGTATTCGTGTGTGCGGAAGTACGTTGTAACCGATTTGAGTAATCGACGGTTTGTTCGACTCATCACTTTCAACCTTACAAATTACAGGTTCGGTTAAATACTGATCGGCAATACGCTCAATTTCTTCTGTATAGGTAGCAGAAAACAGTAAGGTTTGTACGCCCTTCTTCATCGGTGAAAAAATGACTTTTAAGTCATCTTCAAAGCCCATGTCTAGCATTCGGTCGGCTTCATCAAGCACGCGTAAACGTACATCTTTTAACATCAGCCTGCGTTTCTCTACGTGCTCCATCACGCGACCAGGCGTGCCCACTACAACATGAGCGCCGTGCTTAAGCGATTGAATTTGAGGGCCCATAGGTTGGCCGCCACAGATGGTCATCACTTTTATATTGCCAATTTGCTTTGCGGCGTTTCTATACTGCACGGCCACTTGGTCTGCCAACTCGCGCGTGGGGCACAATACCAGTACTTGAGTGGCAAATAATGTAGGATCAATCTTTTCAAGCGCCGGTATTACGAAGCAAAGTGTTTTACCACTGCCTGTTTGCGCTTGACCAATAATGTCGCTACCTGCTAATGCATGAGGTAAAGACTGTGCTTGAATGGGCGATAAGGTAAAAATACCCTGTGCATCTAACGCTTTTGTGATAGCTGGAATTATTTCCAACTGCTTTACAGTTTCAATTGTCATTTCTATTTTTTCCAAAGATGCATATACGTAGCGTTAGTCAGCCGAGCGCGTTTGGAAAGTATCTTGTAGTTTCCATTGAAGCGTCTGCCCTGCATAGAAAGGCACCATATCAGTACCATCAGCCAACGTGACCTGTTCAGGTACTGTCCACGCTTCTTTTACTAACGTCATTGTTGTGTTGTTTCTTGGTAGTCCGTAAAAGTCTGCGCCGTAGTTACTGGCGAACCCTTCTAGCTTGTCTAATGCGCCCAACTGCTCGAACACTTCAGCATAAAGCTCGATGGCAGACCATGCGCTATAGCAACCAGCACAACCACACGCGTTCTCTTTTTTGTGTTTGGCATGAGGTGCTGAATCGGTACCTAAGAAGAATTTAGTATTGCCGCTGGCTACCACATTTTGCAGCGCTTTTTGATGTGTATTTCGCTTTAATACAGGTAGGCAGTAATTGTGTGGTCGAACGCCACCAACCAGTAAATCATTGCGATTTAACAATAAATGCTGCGGCGTAATTGTCGCGCCCACGTTGGCGCTAGCATCTACCACAAAAGCTGCTGCGTCTGCGGTAGTAATATGTTCAAACACCACTTTTAAGTTCGGAAAAGTCGCCACGATAGGTGACAAATGCGTATCGATGAACACTTTTTCACGGTCGAAGATATCAATATGCGATTCGGTAACTTCACCATGGATAAGTAGTAATAACCCGTGAGCCTCCATGGCTTCAAAAACAGGGTATAACGCCTCGATACCTTTTACAGCAGCATCTGAATTGGTCGTTACGCCAGCCGGGTATAGCTTACACGCCGTTACGCCAGCGGCCTTCGCATCAGCAATATCTTGTACTGATGTGGTGTTAGTCAAAAAGAGAGTCATTAGAGGTTCAAAGCTGCTACCCGTAGGGCGAGCCGCTTCTATTCGCTGTTTGTAAGCAACCGCCATACTTGCATTCACCACAGGTGGAACCAAGTTAGGCATTACGATGGCTCGCTGGAAACAACGGGCTGTAGCGGGAACAGTTTCTGCTAACATTTCGTTGTCACGAAAATGTAAGTGCCAATCATCGGGGGTTCTAATCGTTAGCGTTTGCATAACCGAAAGCTCTCTTCTTTAAGACCAATTAAGATTTTTTTGTATATGCCGCAATAATAACAATGCGGGTACCATTCACTTTACCTTCAATATGCAAAGGGTTATCGCTTAGGCTAATGCCTCTTACTGGTGTGCCGCGCTTCGCTGTGAAGTTAGCCCCTTTCACAGTAAGGTCTTTAACTAGGTGTACATTATCGCCAGGTTGCAGCGCAGTGCCGTTACAATCAAGCGTCGCTTCTTGCTCGATAAGTCCCGCTTCAGCCCACTGTTTAACATCGTCTTCTAAATAGGCCATGTCTAACAAATCTTGTGCCCAGCTTTCACCGCTTATTTTATTAAGCATACGATAAGCCACCACTTGAACGGCGGGTGTGGGTGACCACATGGCGTCGTTAAGACAACGCCAGTGGTTGGTGTCTATGTCGGCTTCACTGTTAAGTTGCGTGCGGCAGGTTTGGCAAGTAAGTACCGCGCAGCCAGCAGTTTCATCTGGTGACTCGGGTACCATGTAAACGTCTAAATTTTCGGTGTTCTTACACAACTCGCAAGCGTTATCCGCTCGATTGAAAACAGCTTCTTGAAGCACAGCAAATGTCCCTACAATATTTTGCCGCAAAGTATACCACAATTCGGCTAAATAGGGGCTGGCAAAAACGCCTGCTAATCATGGTTAAGGCGTGTCGTGAGACACCCAAATCAATTTACTGGTATCGTAGCCGCTTTGTGTAGCTTGGGCTAAAAGCGCGTCGATAGTTTCTTGAGGTAAGGATTTTTCTCTCGCTAAGATCCACAAATAATCTCTATCAGGCCCTGTTATCATGGCATATTGATAGTCTTCTTTGTCTAATGCCATCACCACATAACTGGCATAGAAAGGACCAAAGAATGATACTTTTAAATGCGCAGTATCGGCAGTCGATACAAAATAAGCTTTACCTTCGGCTTCATCCCATATTGCTTCTTCTTGAGAGTAACCTCGGTTGATAACCTTTACGCCACCATCGTCACGCATAGTGTAGGTGGCCGTTACATTGGATAGCCCTTCTTCAAAGCTGTGATCGTAGCGCGCTACTTCGTACCACTGACCTAAATAACGGTCTAACTCAAATCCTTCCACCGGCTTGACGCCGTCTGGCACGGATGTACATCCAACCAAGATAAATAACATGGTTACACTGAACCATTTTTTACTATGCTGGCTAAACAATCGGCGAAAAATACCTTCATACGTATTCAATGTGTTAAACATCGACTAATCCCCTAGCTTCATCTATATATGGCTTACTTTAGCAAAATAGCACGTTATTGTGACTGCCAACGCAGTTGCACATTTATTCGGAGTATAAGATGCAAAACTATTTCCCAGACGCAAGCAGACTCGTTTATGGCTGCATGGGCCTTGGTGGTGGCTGGAACAACGAAGCAGCAACAAAAGAACATGTGTCACAAGCACACCAGGTAATAGAACAAGCATTGGCTCTTGATATAAATGTGTTCGATCATGCAGATATCTATACTTTTGGCAAAGCTGAAACAGTGTTTGGCAAGGTTTTAAAAGAAAACCCTTCGTTAAAAGAACGTATGATTCTGCAGTCTAAATGTGCGATACGGTTCGAAGATGATTTAGGACCAAAGCGCTACGATTTCTCTGCAAAATGGATTGAATCTTCGGTAGAAGGGATTTTGCAGCGTTTGAACATAGAGCAACTTGATATTTTACTGCTTCATCGCCCCGATCCATTAATGGAACTGGATGAAGTTGCTACCACGCTCTCTTCCTTACAGCAGCAAGGAAAGATAAAGCACGTTGGCGTATCAAACATGCATGGGCATCAAATGGCGTACCTACAATCGGCGCTTTCAAGCCCAATTGTGGCAAACCAATTGGAAATGAGCTTAGCGTTTCGCGACTGGCTAGAAGACGGCGTTACCACTAATAGCCCAGCAAACCGTAACTCTGGCTATGCACCAGGCACCCTTGAATATTGCATGATGAACAAGGTGCAATTGCAGGCTTGGGGCAGCTTGGCACAAGGCAAATATACAGGTGCCAGTACCCACAACGAAGCGGATGCCGCCACTGCAGCGCTAGTGAATTCTCTGGCCGCTGAATACCAGACTAGCCCTGAAGCTATCGTATTAGCGTGGTTAATGCGCCATCCTGCCAATATTCAGCCAGTACTTGGTACAACCAATATCGAGCGAATAAAAGCCTGCCATAAATCGGTGGATGTACAACTGACTCGCGAACATTGGTACTTATTATTAGAAACTGCTCGTGGCCAGGAAATGCCATAAGGCAGGGTGTGTGTCACACTCTAGTTTCATGTTTTAACGGAGCTTATTTATGTTAAAAGGAATTCATCACGTTGCATTAATTTGTAGCGACTACCCTGTTTCTAAACGGTTTTATACTGAGATTCTTGGCCTTAGCGTTATTGCAGAAAATTATCGCGAAGCAAGAAAGTCATACAAGTGTGATTTAGCCTTACCTGATGGCGGACAACTCGAACTATTTTCATTCCCGGGTGCACCTGCTAGACCATCAAGGCCAGAGGCTCAAGGGTTGCGTCACTTGGCATTTAGAGTAGACGATATTGATGAGGTGATTGCGCATTTAACTGCAAATAAAGTGGAGTGCGAGCCCATTCGTGTAGATGAATACACTGGGAAACGGTTTACCTTTTTCGCAGACCCCGATGGGTTGCCGCTTGAACTCTATGAAATGTAGTTTTTATGAACAGGGCGAATAATTTGCCCGTATGAACACATTGATGAAAATAGTTACGTAAAAAGTACCGTTACACCACTTAGAAAGCAGGCTTAGCCTGCTTTTTTTCGACTTTATGCCGCTAATGTTTAACGATTTTTGCTGCACATTATGCAATGAAGAGTGTGGTACTAAACAGATAAGTAGATTCATTTACAAACCTAAACTACAATACAGCTTAATCGATTAAGTCACATTGTGGTTTAGCGTAATACTCACGCTAAACTCGTCGAACACAAAAACTAAACAGAGCTTACTTTGCCGCGCTTTTTGTAAGGTAGTTTTAAGGTGATGAAAATGGAATATGTTATGAACTATGCCGCTGATAGTCATGTCTGCTTAGACCGTATTATGGCAAACACTGATTTATCCATGCTAACTAAAAAAGATGCCGCCCTGTTTACTCGCCGAGTTAACGCGAATTTTGGCGACTTGTTCGATAAGTACACCACTATTTACGGCCACCAGTTCGACTGTTACTTTCATCTTCAACAGCTTATCAATGTGCTGCGCGATGGCGTTAAAAAACGTAAACCTGCGCTGAAAAAATTAGATAATCTTCGACTTCGATCTCCTAACTGGTATAAAGATGAAAACCAAGTAGGTATGGCGCTGTACGTAGACCTTGCTGGCCCAACCCTCAAAGATTTGCACACGCGTATTCCTTATTACAAAGCGCTGGGTATAACTTATCTACACCTAATGCCACTTTACGATTCACCTCAAGGAGACAGCGACGGCGGTTATGCTGTATCTGATTATCGCAAAGTAAACCCTAGCCTAGGCACCATGTCAGAGCTTGAATCGTTAGCGACCGCACTACAAAAAGAAGGCATAAATCTCGTTCTCGATTTTGTGTTTAACCATACGTCAGACGAGCACGAGTGGGCAAAAGAAGCATTAGCGGGAAACAAACAGTTTCAAAATTACTACTACTTATTCAATGACCGCACAGTACCAGATCAGTTCGAGTATACGCTTAGAGAAATATTTCCTCAGGTTAGGCGCGGAAGCTTTACTTTTAATGAACACATGCAAAAGTGGGTATGGACAACATTTAATAGCTTTCAATGGGATTTAAATTACAGTAACCCCGAGGTATTCAATGCCATTACCGGTGAAATGCTGTTTCTTGCCAATATTGGTTGTGCGGCACTGCGACTTGATGCCCTTGCTTTCATTTGGAAAGAAATGGGAACTGACTGTGAGAACCAAGAGAAAGCCCACCTGCTCATTCAAGCCTTTAATACTTGTTTGCAAATTGTTGCACCAGCGGTGGTGTTTAAGTCTGAAGCTATTGTGCATCCCGATGAAGTGGTTAAATACATTGGTAAAAACGAATGCCAACTTTCCTATAACCCGTTATTAATGGCATTGTTGTGGAACAGTTTAGCTACCCGTAAAACACGTCTGTTAACGCGCTCAATGCAAAAAAGCTTTTCAATTAGCGATGAGTGCACTTGGGTTAACTATGTGCGTTGTCATGATGATATTGGGTGGACGTTTGACGATAATGTTGCCAACGAGCTTGGGATAATCCCCCACGACCACCGTTTTTTCTTAAATCAATTTTTTACTGGCAGATTTGAAGGTAGCTTTGCTAATGGTGTGCCTTTTGCTGAAAACCCATCGAATGGTGATTGCCGTGTATGTGGCTCACTGGCTTCACTTTGCGGCTTAGAAGAAGCACTTGATACCAATGACCAACAAGGCATTGAAGATGCTATTAACCGCATGCTGCTTATGTACGGTATTACCTTTAGTATCGGCGGTATTCCTTTGCTGTATTCAAGTGACGAGTTGGCCAAGTTAAATGACTATGATTACTTGAATGACCCATCCAAGCGCCACGATGACAGATGGGTTAATAGAATTGCTGTTACCCAAGAAGATACTGAACTTGCGCTTTCTGAGCCAAGCAGTCAGCTAACGGCTGAACAAGATGCTAGCCTGCAAGTATTTCGAGGCTTGCAAAATATGTTAGCGATAAGACGTAACAACCCTATCTTTGGAGCATCACGTACCACCATTTTAGATACCGACAATCAACATTGCTTCGCTTATGTAAGAGAAAACGATTCGGGTGAAAAGCTGTTGGCTATTTGCAATTTCAGCGAACAACCCCAGCAAACAAGCAGTGACTTACTCGGTATTCTTGGGAACACAAATTCTACCGACTTACTTACCGGCGATATACTGAACGGCGACGAGCCAACAATCTCGCTTGCCCCTTTTCAACAGCTTTGGCTAGAGCAATAAGCGCTCATTTAGCCCCTATTTTTATTGGCAGCCAGTAACGGAAAATCTAATTTCTGTTACTCCGCCGCAACTTAGCGAGAATTTGGCGTATTCCACAGGCAATCTATTAATTTGCAACTATACTTCAATCAGAGTAATCGATTTGGTTAAGTCCATCGTATTAC
Source organism: Alteromonas sp. K632G (assembly GCF_017653625.1). NCBI lineage: Bacteria > Pseudomonadati > Pseudomonadota > Gammaproteobacteria > Alteromonadales > Alteromonadaceae > Alteromonas > Alteromonas sp. K632G. Next base: position 99,136 of record NZ_JAGGDM010000016.1, on the reverse strand, counting down.
TCTGCGAATAGACGCTGTTATTCAACACCAAAGTTTAATGTATGCAGTCACCATATGGATATGGGTGAAGCTTAAAAGGACAATATATGAAGACCGAAACACCTCTAGAATACATGTGCCCCTATTGCGGCGCTTTCAATGAATTTTCTGAAGACACCATTCGCGATATGTATCAAGAGCAGGTTGAAACTTGTGGATGTTGCAAAAAGAATTTAAGCCTTACCGCAGCAAATGGGGTAGAAGGTCGTATTAACCTTGTCATCAGCGAACTATAAATAAAATCCATTCATAATAAAAAACCGCTTTAAAAGCGGTTTTTTATTGGCCAAAGCAGTTAGTATTTTTCTTAAGTAACTAACTAAAAAATGCTCTTCGCAATTCGACATCAGACAAAAATTTTCCACCTAGCGCGGATGTCTTCGTATACGAATTAGTATCGCGTATACCTCTGGCTTTTACACAGTAATGCGTAGCATTAATGCTTACCGCTACATCTTCGGTAGAGGCTAATGTCTGAATGGCAACTAGCACTTGCTGTGTTAGCCGCTCTTGCACTTGAGGGCGCTGTGCAAAGAAACTCACTAAGCGGTTTAATTTCGACAAACCGATAATAGTATCTTTAGGAATATAAGATACGGTAGCGAGCCCATCAATAGTCACAAAGTGATGTTCGCATGTGCTCGTTAAACTAATATCAGACACTTGAACAGGCTGATCAAGACGCATCTTATTTTCGATTTGGGTTATTTTGGGGAAATTACGATAATCTAAACCACCAAACACTTCGTTCACGTACATTTTTGCAATACGGGTTGGCGTGTCGTGCAAACTATCATCGGTAAGATCGAGCCCAAGCGTATTCATCACATCACGCATTGCAATTTCAATCTTCTGACGCTTTTGCTCGTCGGACAAACCGTTCGCCACCATAGGTGTTTCCAGCCCTTTTTCTTCAAGCGCTGCTCTAACACGTTGTGCCGATTCAGAAATTGATGGCTCTAGTGCGTCACGCACAATGACCGCTTCTTTTGCTAACATTAACCCTATCCGTAAATACTTCTTTACCCTTAAACGTAATCAACACGATTAAGGCTAACTTGATACCAAGATGCAAATGACAATACCGCCTGAAAGCCAACGCAAGACTACTGAATAGCATGATTACGGCCAAGGCATATATCTACGCTTTGGCAAAGGTTTGGCGACTTCTAATGGCTATATTTTAGCATTCTAGCGGCTATTGATCGAGCAAATGCTGAGATTAGCCTAATCTGAAAATGCTATTAAAGGCGTGTTTTATAGTTATTGAGATAAAACGGTCATTAAAGTAAATGAGATCAAAAAATAAACGTTAAATAGCGCTACTATAAATCGCACCTTTTCTATCATGTCATCATTCTAATTGTGACACTGTTCGTGACAAGAAAAGAATTTCATCAAGTTTGCTATTGGTTGGCGTGAGTAGGATAGTTATAATCGATGCATTATTTATTTCTATCGAGAATAAACATGCAAGGTAGTCGTAAACTGGTTCCTGAATGGGAAACCGTTGATGCTGTAATGCTGGCGTGGCCGCATGCAGAAACCGACTGGGCGCCATGGCTAGAAGAAGCCCGTGAAACTTATTTGAACGTGATTGCAGCGGTCAACCGTTATCATGCTGGTGTGATATTGCTATGCGCCCCTGACGATGTTGATAATGTGCAATCGCGTTTAGGCGATCACTCACGTGTACTCATTCTGCCTGCGTCTTATAACGACACCTGGGTGCGTGACTACGGTTTTTTGACCTGTCGTGATTCAGAAGGTTTTGGGGCGCCAGTAGAGTTTCGCTTCAATGGCTGGGGTGAAAAGTTTGATGCCAGTGAAGACAATATGGCTAACCAACGCTACCTTGCTTCATTGTGTAAATTGCCCCTTCGAAGTAGCCCAGTGGTGGCTGAGGGTGGCGCGTTAGAAATTGATGACCTAGGCCACTTGCTTAGCACCTCTCAGTGTCTATTAAACCCTAAGCGCAACGGTGATATGACTATCAATGATTACGCTGAAACCTTTAATGACATGTTAGGCTGCAATACGTTTACGGTGCTAGAACATGGTCACCTTGAAGGTGACGATACTGACGGGCATGTAGATACCCTTGTGCGTTTCACGCCCAATAAAGGCTTGGTTATCCAAGCGGCTGATAATCGCAAAGACGACAGTCATTATGCAGGGTTAAGTGCACTTTGCGATGAGTGCGCCAGTGCAATGCCTGAGCACGAACAATATCGATTGCCACTACCTAATATTGTTAACGACGAGGGCGAGCGTTTGCCCGCATCGTACGCCAATTTTTTGATCTGTAATCGTGCGGTGCTCTTACCTATTTACGGGCAACCTGAAGATGAAGCGGCGATTAGCCAAATGCAGCTGGCTTACCCCGACCATATTATCGAGCCTATAGATTGCTCGGTGTTGGTAAAGCAATTTGGCAGCTTGCATTGTATTTCCATGCAGGTACCCACAAATACGTTGAAAGAATCTGTTATTTCCACCTTCTCAAAAGGAGTGTCTGTACATGCAACGAACTAAGCTAAAGATAGGCTTGGTACAACAGTCTGTTGCTGATAACGACAAAGCAACTAACTGGAATAAAAGTGCTGAGCAAGTTGCAAAACTCGCCGCCGAAGGCTGTGAGTGTATTTTGCTGCAAGAACTTCATAGCACCCTTTACTTTTGTCAGCAGGAAGATACAGACGCCTTTGATTTAGCCGAACCTATTCCAGGTCCTGCAACAGAATTCTTTGGCGAACTGGCTGAGAAACACAATATTGTGTTAGTGACCTCTTTATTTGAAAAGCGCGGCTCTGGCCTTTATCACAATACCGCTGTGGTATTTGATAGAAGCAAAGAAATTGCCGGTAAATATCGCAAAATGCATATTCCTGACGACCCAGGCTTTTACGAGAAGTTTTACTTCACACCGGGCGACATGGGCTTTACACCAATTGAAACTAGCGTGGGTAAATTGGGCGTATTAGTATGTTGGGATCAATGGTATCCAGAAGCGGCACGCTTAATGGCAATGGCAGGGGCTGACTTACTGTTTTATCCTACGGCAATTGGTTGGGATAGCACAGATACCGAAGAAGAGCGTAGCCGTCAACATGGCGCATGGGAAACCATTCAGCGCTCACATGCGGTAGCAAACTCGGTACCGGTTATCGTAGCAAATCGCACAGGCTTTGAAGCATCGCCAGTGGCGGGCGACCCAGGTATTCAGTTTTGGGGGCAAAGTTTTATAGCAGGCCCACAAGGTGAAATTTTAGCGAAAGCAGAAGCTGAAGGTGAAACTACCCTTTCGGTTGAGATAGATTTAACCCGCACTGAAAAAGTAAAACGCATTTGGCCTTATTTCCGTGACCGTCGCATTGATGCTTACGAAGACCTAACTAAGCGCTGGCGCGATTAGGCTAGCGCCTCATGCCCTTGTACAAGGGCTTATCAAAGTTTAAAACGGGCAACTAAAATGCCCGTTTTTTTTGGCGCTCAGCATTATGAAAATTTGCCGATTAAGCTTTAAAAATCGTTCCGTCATACAACATATAACAAGCACGGGATTTTTTAGATGCTAACGCTAGCATAACCTCTTCATCCACATCTAAGCCCCCTGTGAATTGCCCAAAAGCTGGCATGATAAATAGGTCTTCTGTGACAACGAAGCACTTGCCTGAAAATCGCCGACGAGAAATAGTCTTACGTATTTTAGGGTGGTAATGGCCAATAACTTGCTGCTTGATTTGAACCTTGCCCTTCGTACTTAGCTCGATTCCGTGCATCTCTGGCTCATGGCGAAACACCACATTATTTTGCACTATTTCATGGCATGGATTACCGGGAATTCCTTCGGGTAAATCAGGGTCATGATTACCTTCCACCCAATCCCAATCAGGAACGCTATTTATAATCTCACATAAGAGGTTTCTGTCTTCATCGGTCATACGAGACATACTGTATTTATCGTGGAAACTGTCACCTAAGCTAATCACCCGAGCAGGATTATAATCGTGAATAATGTGCTGCAGGCGTTTAAGCGTAGCAACAGAATCAACACTTGGCAGCGGATTACCATAACTACGTAAATAACTGCCTTTTTCAAGGTGTAAATCAGATACCACCAGCCAATCAAGCGCAGGCAAATACGCCACACCTCTGGCATCTAGCAACCAAAGCAGCTCTGCAAACTTCACAATACTAATACTACGCAACGCCACCTGTGAAGATAGCCACTGCTCACTTATTGCCACTGATTAACCTCTTTCATAATATTTAACGCCATCCCACCACCTCCAAACTCCCAAACGAACTCTCCTATAGCGGTGGAGTGCGGTTGGGTATGGAGCCTTATGCAGCATGGATGCTGCATCAGAGCCTACATGGATGTATTCAATTCATATTCACTCACTTTAACACCAATAGAATTAGACTGGGTGAGCAGTATTGGCACTGGAAACCTTCCGCAGCATGGATGCTGCGGCAGAGCCTACATGGATGTATTTACGGCGTGTTTCTGGGGCTAATACTGCTCGACCAAACTTAATATTCTCAAGACAACAATGCCCGTACTTCATCTAGCATATTTTCTGCTTCAGCATATAAATCGGCTTGCTCGAGTATCGCTTGCGCCCCCGCTCCTTTTATTTGTTCACTTCGCATGTTCAGCACGATAGGGATGGCCATGGGCGATACTTTTTCTAAGTTTACTAACGTGGTTTTATCAACAAAGCGGATGAGCAAATTCGCCAAGCGCTGCAAGTCCAACAACTCCCGCTCAGCATCCGCCCGCGCGACCGCTAAAAGGATATGATCTGGGTCGTGCTCACGCAGCGTGTCGTAAATTAAATCAGTTGAAAACGTTACCTGCTTCATGGTTTTCTGACTAGCATGATAACGCTGTTCCGTTAAGCCGCTTACTACTGCCACCTGCCTGAAAGAACGCTTTAACATAGGCGCTTGTAGCATCCAGTCTTGTAGTTCATCGCCTAATATATCTGGCTGAAACAGTTGCTGCAGTTGAGTATCGGTAATTTGTTTAACCGCACTTATCGATAAACCATAGTCGGTAACGCTGAAACTCAATGGCTTTATTCCTATTTTTTCCATTCTACGGGTAACCAGCATGCCCAAGGTTTGGTTCGCTTTTCGTCCTTCAAAGGTGTAGTACAACGTATGGTTTACATTACGAAAAGGAAACTGCTCCACCAATACCTTTTCGGGCTCAGGAAGCTGTGAGAACTGTTGTTGTAAATTCAACCATTCTCGTACTTGCGCGGGTAATTTACGCCAACTCTTGGGATTCGCTAATATTGCTCGAACCCCATCAGCCAGATACGTCGACAGTGGCATTTGGCCACCGGAATAACTGGGTATTTTTGGCTCTTTTGCTTTCGCGGGGCGAGCATGTAGTTGCATATCGCGAATGGCTTCGTACTTAAGCACTTCACCGGCAAAATAAAAGGTGTCGCCTGGGGTAAGTTGCTGGGCAAAGTACTCTTCCACTTCACCAATAATTTTGCCCTGATTACCACGGCGAATACGTTTTACTTTTAGCCTACCCGCTTCAACAATAGTGCCTATGTTCTGCCGATGCCTTTGTATTACCCGCCTGTTGGCAGGCGAAAAAGTGCCGTCCTCGTTCTGCATTAGGCGCTGATAACGCTCGTAGGCATTAAGCGCACTCCCGCCATCCAATGCGAACTGCCATAACTTCTCAAAATCACTTTTATCCAGCCCTTGATAGGGCGATGCTAGAAGGATTTGCTCGTAAAGGGTATCTGGCGTGTCGGCATTACTGCAAAGGCAGTTCACAATAAACTGGGGGATAATATCCAATGCCCCCGGCTGTGGGGCATCGCCATCTAGTTCGCCTTTGTTAATTGCATTAATAGCGGCTTGGCATTCAAGGGCTTCAAAGCGATTAGCTGGCACCAGCAAAGCTTCGCTGGGTTCGTCTAACCTATGATTTGATCGCCCTATACGTTGCAGCAATCGACTTACCCCTTTTGGGGCTCCAACTTGTATTACCTTATCTACATCGCCCCAATCAATACCTAGTTCTAGCGCCGAGGTACACACTACTGCCCGTAACAATCCGCTAGACATCATGGCTTCTGTTTTACGCCGCTGCTCTTTACTTAAACTGCCGTGATATAAGGCTATGGGTAAGGCAGCGGTGTTATGTTCCCACAGCATTTGAAAAATCAGTTCGGATTGGGCCCGGGTATTCACGAACACCAAAGTGGTTTTTGCGTCTTCAATGGCCTTATATATATCGGTAATGGCATAGCGCGCCATAAAACCACCGAATGGCATGCGGTTTTCAGATTGCAGCATTTCTACTTTCGGTTTTTCACCCGCTTTCACGCTGATGATATTAGCGGTGCCTTCTGTGCCAGCTAGCCATGCACCTAGCGTTTCTGGGTAAGCTACCGTGGCCGACAACCCTACCCGCTTCATCTCGGGTGACAATACTGAAAGCCGTGCTAGCGCTAATGACAAAAAGTCTCCTCGCTTGTTTGCTACTAGGCTATGGGTTTCATCAATAATCACTCGCTTTAGTTTTCCAAATAGTTTGTCAGCATCAGCATAGCTCAGCATTAACATGAGTGATTCTGGGGTAGTAAGCAGCAAATTTGGCGGTTTTTTTCGTTGGCGCTGCCGTTTATGTGAAGGTGTATCGCCTGTACGGGTTTCCGCCGTTATCGGCAGGTCCATTTCTTCAATAGGTTGCAATAAGTTGCGATGAATATCTTGGGTTAGTGCTTTAAGTGGCGAAATGTATAAGGTGTGAAGCCCTTGCTGTGGCGATTGAGCTAACTCGACTAAGCTAGGTAGAAAGCCCGATAAAGTTTTACCTGCGCCTGTTGGGGCAATGAGCAAAGTGGTGTTGTAAGTTTTCCTTTTACGGCCAGCAGTTTGCTTAATACTCTGTTCAAGTATTTTCCTCTGGTAATCTCGTAGCTCCCACCCTTTATTTTTAAACCATTGAGTAAAAACCAAAGGTAGAATGTTACTTTCGGTTTGAGGCTTTTTCTTAGGTGCGGCTTTTTCTTCAGGCATAGAGGATGACAACTAAACCTTTAGCCGTTTTTGTAATCGCAATAAATTCTTCACCATAACTATCCCAACCGCCGCTAGTTCAATTGTAAGCAATAGTAGATATACGTTAATTCACCAGAAGGGTTTAATTTTCCTCTACGCTCAACCAATTGCGTAAAACCACCGTAGTCATATGAAACGCTAACTAACAGCATGTGGTTTTTTTATATGGTGGCTGAAAATGCAATACACCCCTCAAAGTGGATGAAAACGGACGACGCTGGTTTGTATTGTGTGCCGGGCGATTTTTATATAGACCCCATGCAGCCTGTAGCAACCGCGCTTGTTACCCACGGCCATGCTGACCATGCTAGAGCCGGCCACAAACGAGTGTTCGCCCACCCGCAAACCATGGCAATTATGACCACCCGTTATGGCGACGATATGGCTGAAGTACAAATACCAGTGCCCTATCGCGAGAGCGTAGAGTTTGATGAGGTAATCACTACTGATAGTAACAGTGCCTCAACTGAACAGGAGCAACGCAAGATAAAAGTCACTTTTTACCCTGCTGGCCATATACTAGGTTCGTCACAATTGCTTATTGAGTATGCGGGTTATCGGCTAGTGATATCTGGCGATTACAAACGTAGGCACGATCCCACTTGTCCGCCGTTTGAAGTAGTACCTTGCGATGTACTTATTACCGAGGCCACTTTCGGTTTACCGGTATTTGCCCACCCGCCAATCGAAAAAGAAATCCAAAAGCTTCTTCACTCCCTTGACGTGTTTCCTACACGTTGTCATTTAGTAGGAACCTACGCATTAGGCAAATGCCAACGGGTTATTTTAGCGCTTCGAGAAGCCGGCTATGCTAAACCTATTTATCTTCACGGTGCGCTACTGAAGCTATGTGACTTATATGAACGAGAGGGCATTGATTTAGGAAAAATCACTCCGGTTAGCGAGGTGGAGGATAAAGCGTTATTAGCGGGTGAAATCGTGTTGGCCCCCCCTTCAGCCTTAGCCGACAGGTGGTCGAGAAGCTTACCCCACGTTCGTGCTGTGTTGGCGTCGGGCTGGATGCAAATTCGCGCTAGAGCTAAGCAGCGCAACGCTGAGTTGCCACTTATTATTTCAGATCACTGCGATTGGCCCGAGTTGTTACAAACCCTTACCGAAGTCAATCCTAGTGAGGTATGGGTGACCCACGGTCGTGAAGATGCCTTAATGTATCAGGCACAAAAGATGGGGTTTAAAGCGCGAGCATTATCGCTGGTAGGTTACGATGAAGCGGCGCAGGAGGAATAGCAATGCAGGCATTTAGTGACTTACTTGAACAGCTTTACTATACCGCCGGAACCAAAGCCAAAGCGCAGCTTATTCTGCATTACCTTGCTACTACGCCAGACCCCGATCGTGGCTGGGCCATTGCTGCTATGGCAGGCACGCTCAAGTTTGATTTTTTTAAGCGCAATACGGTAAAAAAACTGATTACCGAACGGGTAGACCCAGAACTATTTGCAATGAGCTATGATTATGTGGGGGAAGTGAGTGAAACGGTAGCCCACTTATGGCCCGAGTTTACGCCTGATAAAGCATTGCCTAGCTTGTCTGAAGTGGTAGATACATTTGCCAATATCAGTAAACCAAAAGTCGCAGTAACGTTAGCGAATTACCTCACCATAATGACCCCATCTCAGCGCTGGGCACTCTTAAAACTTGGTACTAGGGGGCTTAGAATTGGTGTGTCTGCTCGCTCTATCAAACAAATTTTGGCGGAATATGGCAATAAAGACATCACCGAAATAGAGAAACTGTGGCATGGCGTCGCGCCGCCTTATACCGACCTTCTCGAATGGCTTGAAGGTAACGGATCTAAACCGGATATCAGTAACGCGGTTACCTTTCATCCTGTCATGCTATCTCACCCCATCGCGCAAGATGATGTCGATGACTTTGCTCCAGAACAATGGCAAATAGAACATAAGTTTGACGGCATTCGGGTGCAGTTAGTGTGCAACACCACGAAAGAAGAGCCTGAAAAGGCGCTATTCTCTCGCACTGGGGATGACATCAGCCACGCTTTCCCCGACCTACTCGATAGTGTCAGCGGCAATATGGTGCTAGACGGTGAACTGTTGGTGATGCATAACCAAGAAGTAGATACTTTCAACGCACTACAACAAAGGCTTAATAAGAAAAAGCCTACTGCTGCATTAATGGCAACCAACCCTGCGGGGCTAATTGTTTACGATGCACTGGTGCTAGACGGTAAGCAATTAACCGACTACCCCCTTACTACCCGACGTGAAGCGCTAGAAACGTGGTTTGACAAAAATGGCATTCAGGAACACGACAATGATTCACGACTGCATTTATCTGAGTGCTTATCTGCCGATTCACCAAAAGGGCTTCGTACTCTACATAAAAACGTGTGTAAAAACCGTGCTGTAGAAGGGCTCATGATAAAACGTTTAAGCAGCCCTTATGTGCCAGGTAGACCAAAGGGACAATGGTATAAATGGAAACGCGACCCACTGGTGGTCGATGCGGTAATGATGTATGCCCAGCGAGGCCACGGTAAGCGCTCGAGTTTTTATTCCGACTACACCTTTGGTGCATGGCAAGATGAGCAATTGCTGCCTATTGGCAACGCTTATTCGGGCTTCACCGATGAAGAGCTTAAGAAGCTAGATAACTGGGTAAGACGAAACGCCATAGGCCGTTTCGGGCCAGTGCGTGAAGTTAAAAAAGAGCTGGTACTAGAAGTGGCTTTCGATGCAGTTCATCCCTCCAACCGTCATAAATCAGGCGTAGCGCTACGATTTCCTCGTATACACCGTATCCGCTGGGATAAGCCTGCGAACGAGGCAGATACACTTATCAACGTGAAGGCACTTATCGAATCATAATCTTAATGAAACATTTTTTTTACAAACCCTGTTTTTAGCTTACACTTAAAGTATATTAGCTTTTTCTGTTCCATCTAACCTACTGTTAGAAAAGAAATTACAGAAAAATTTTTAAGTGCGCCTGCATGAGTTAATGCTGCGCCAAGGACAAAAAAATGTTGTTTTCGCGATCGTTCAAACATTGCCTTATTGGTTTCCTTCTCCTTTTTTCCACAGCGAGTAATGCTGGCCTAATTACTAATATTGCGACTGAAACGGTCAGATACAGTATTTTATCTCAAAATCCTTGGGGTAACTTCGGGTGGACAGCTAGCTACGATATTAGCTTTGTCGATCAAGATTTACTTATTGATGTCGATGTTTATTTAAGGGGTGATGAACCCGGCAGTGCACTTAGAGACATTTGGGAAGATGGTATTGAATCCATTTGGAGTAATGCCTTTGACTTATCTGACGGCACCTATTTTTACGACACCGTATTTAATGTGGATTGGCTGAGCACTAGCGTGGGCGCTGACCATACAGTTACTGTCAATGAAGGTAATGGAAATGTGAACTTGACTCAATGGTACACGGGTAGGCCATCAGGTTATTCGTTTAATCGTCAGGGGACAATAGCTGCTCATGAATTTGGCCACATGATTGGCTTATTCGATGAATACAATGGCGGTGCACTCAATCCAGACGGGCTTATTAGGAATAACAGCATAATGGGCAGGAATCTATCCTCACCTCGCACCGATCACTTCGATGCTTTTTTAGAGTGGGCACAAGTTAATTCGGGCGTCGCTTCTCTAGCGCTAGTTGCCGACAGTGGTGTAGATAACTACTTTGTTTCCGAGCCTAGTTCGTTAGTCATTTTGCTACTTTCTATCTGTATAGTTCTTTTCATCAAAACTGAGTCTAGACGAAACCATATAGAGGTAAATGGGCGTAGCCTCTTCGCATAAATCGTATCGCTTTGTATTCGCGACAATAAAAAAGCAAGGCATACTCGCCTTGCTTTCATTAATACACCTAAACTCATATCAATACAGGTTATGCGCCAATATATTGCCTATTTCGCAATATGCTTCATAGTAGGCAATGCACTAAACGCACCGTATTGCGTTACCGTGTATGCACCGCAGCGAATAGCAAACTCGGTGGCTTCGCTTACGTTTTCAAAGCTACTTGCCCACTTATCGAATTCTGCGCTATTAGCCACTTTGGTAGATAAGAAATACAGGAAACCACCAATGAATGAGTCGCCAGCGGCAGTCGTATCTTTCACGTCCATTTTTGGCGAGGCCAAAGTGCCGCTAAATTCTTTTGTAATGTACTGAATAGGTTCGCCGCCATCGGTCACTAATACCACTTTAACGCCGCTATCTAGCCACTGCTGTACGTGAGTCTGCGCATTTTCTTCACCGTAAAGCTCAGCCAGCTCTTCGCGACTTGCTTTTAAAATACTCACTTTTTTAGCTACTTCATCAATTCGACCTGGCGCATTAGCCGTGTCGTCCCAAAACGCTGGGCGATAGTTAATATCTAAACATACCAGCATATTTTCTTGCTTAGCTTTGCTTAGAATATAGTCGGTGCCGGGAAGCAATTCAGGGCCTGAAATTGAGCCAGAACAAAAGTGCAGCACGCTAGTATCGTCGCATGCAACCGTGGCCAAGTCGTCTTCACCAATGTGCTTATGTGCAGCATTATCAACATAGAAATCGAAAGAACGTTCACCGTCTTTATCTAGATTAACAAAAGCCAATGCTGTATTCGCTTCTTTCGTACTCCAAACATAATCAGTGTTTACGTTGTGATAGCTAAGCATGTCTTGAAGAAAACGACCAAAAGTATCGTCACCTACTTTAGACACCATAGCGCCTTGACCACCAAGTTTAGCAACAGCAACCGCGACGTTAGCAGGCGCACCACCAGCATAAGGCTGGAATGAATTCATTGCTGGCATTTCGCTTTGGTCCGCTGCACCCGCACTTAACATATCGATAAGCACTTCGCCTAAACATAAAATTTTCATAAACACCTCTGGCTGAAGCTTACAGCGATAACATTAGTCTTTAAACCGCTGCAGTCATGGATAATAAGCGTAGCCGAGGGACTTTCCGACGGGCACGTTAAATTATAGTTAATTAATTGGGGCACAGTATTAACTAGCAAAACAAATAAATCAACCTTGTTGATTTAATATTTTATCATCATTAAAGACTGACTATTGAATATGTAATCTATCGGCTTGATTGGTAGAGAGAAACTGCTCTTGGTTAATTATGTTAAATATATTGAATTAGTATCTATCCATGACTTAGTGGTGCTGTTTGTTATAACATTCATTTCATAATGATTCAGGTACACTGTAAATGACAAAATCCCACGAGCACTCGGTTTCATCACAGAGCGCATCAGAAATAGACTCGCACCACGGTGCAACTGCCTTACTAGATAACCGTACTCAAAATGAACGGGATATCCTCACCCTGATTCGTCATGATGGCGCTATTCCGAAAGCAGATATTGCTCAACGTACGGGTTTATCTGCACAGTCGGCCACAGTCATTATTAAGAAACTAGAGTCCGAAGCCCTTGTTAAGCGACTGCCGCCAGTTCGCGGTGGTGTGGGGCAGCCTAAAGTTCCTTTTGGCTTGAATGCAGATGGTGCATTTGGGTTAGGCTTAAAAATTGGCCGCCGCAGTTTTGATATGACCTTGCTAGATTTGGCTGGCAATGTGAAAGCTTCGCTTCACGAAAAAGTAGCCTACCCCACCGTTGATCATTTATTGTCATTTACACAGCGCGGTGTGTCTGTACTAACACAACAACTCAGTAACGAGCAGCGCACTCGTATTCGCGGACTAGGCATCGCCATGCCGTTTGAAATTTGGAATTGGGTAGAAGAAGCTGGGGCCCCTGCTGCTGCGTTAGAAGCATGGAAAAACCTTGATATTCAGACTGCGCTATTTGAACTACTAGACTTACCCATCTATGTGAGTAACGATGCGACGGCAGCGTGTAGTGCAGAAATGGCCTTTGGTAATCCACATCGATTTAACCACTTCCTCTATGTTTTTGTTGGCACTTTTCTTGGCGGTGGCTTGGTTATTAACAATCAGCTATTTACAGGGAAATCGGGTAATGCCGGTGCAATTGGTTCCTTGCCTTTCTTGTCTAACGCCCATAACCAACAGCAACAACTCATCACCCAATCATCGCTATACTTGCTAGAAAAGCAGCTGAATGATGCGGGGCTTGATGGTAATAAATTGTATGAAGCTCCTGAACACTGGTCTGGCTTAAAAACTAATCCAGAATTTATGCGCATCGTTCAAGTGTGGATGGAACAGGCCGCCCAGGGGATTGCCTTTGCCACACACTGCGCATTTAGCATGCTCGACCTCGATGGCATTATCATCGACGGTGCCATGCCGCAGAATATAAAGCATGAATTGGTTACCTGCGTGCAAAACGCGTTAAAAGATGCTGATTTTCGGGGCATTACTCAAGGTAGTATTAGTGCCGGTAACGTAGGGAGTAAAGCGCAGTCTATCGGCAGCGCTAATTTGTCACTTATCGCGAACTACTATTAGTTTATATATGTTAAATAAAAGCAGGGGTAACGTGGTTACAACTACACTCACAGGCAAGACCGCTAGCGCTTCATCAACTACCGCATCGTCAAATGTTTTAATTCTTGATGGTGGGTTAGGCAGAGAATTAGAACGAGTTGGGGCTCCCTTCCGGCAACCTGAATGGTCTGCTTTGTCTTTAATGGAAGCGCCCGATTTAGTAGCCCAAGTGCATCAAAACTTCGTGGATGCGGGTGCAAAAATTATTACCACCAACACTTACGCGTTAGTGCCTTTTCATATAGGGCAAAAACAGTTTGATGAGCAAGCATTTTCGCTTGCCGCGCGCGCGGCCAGTATTGCCAGTACTGTGGCTAAAAAGAATGATATCTCAGTTGCTGGCTGTATTCCTCCAGCTTTTGGCTCTTACAAACCTGAGCTATTCTGTGCCGAGCAACTCTCTTCTATTTTGCTGCCGTTGATTGAAGCACAAACACCCTACATCGATTTTTGGCTTGTAGAAACTGTTTCTTCGGTAGAAGAAGCCAGCGCGGTAACCTCTTTAATAAAAGCACACTCATCTAAACCAATTTGGCTTTCTTACTCGCTCAGTAATCGTCATAACTTTTCAAACCCGGTGACCTTGCGGTCTGGTGAGTCACTTAATGCTATACTGCCCACACTAGACAACTTGGATGCCGTGTTGTTTAACTGCTCGCAACCTGAAGAGATGGAAGCAGCCATTAAGTTCACACACCTGCATAATACCGATATGAACATCGGTGTTTATGCCAATAGCTTTTCAGAGCATGTTAGAAAGCATGATGCTAACGAAATGCTGTCGACGTTGCGTGAGGACGTCACCCCTGAGAAATACCTAGCGTACGCACAAACGTGGGTGAACGCTGGCGCTACAATTGTAGGTGGATGTTGCGGCATAGGCCCTGACCATATAAAAGCCTTGGCGAAAGGGTTAGCTAACCATTCAAAAATAGCAGACTGATTTGCAATCAATCACCTGCTATTTTGCCCGTACCAGCGACTAACGCGTGACCACGTTTTTAGCGCCTTTTATTAACGCTTCTTTATCGATTTTATTGGGTACTTCAACACCACGGCGCGCCGCAGGCCGTGCTTCGATACTGTTTTTCCAGCGAGTTAAGTTGTCTAGCCCTTCTATGCTCACGCCCGACCATTCGTAGGTTCGCACCCAGCACCAGTTCGCCATATCGGCAATGCTGTAATCGCCGGCTAAATATTCGTTGTCTTCTAATCGCCCATCTAGCACTGTAAACAATCGGCGTACTTCATTTTGATAGCGGTCGATAGCAATAGGGATTTTTTCTTCTAAATAGCGATGGAATACATTCGCCTGCCCCATCATTGGCCCAATACCGCCCATTTGAAACATAACCCATTGCATTACTTGGCTTCGGCCTTTGACATCTGTGGGTAAAAACTTGCCTGTCTTTTCAGCTAAATAAAGCATGATGGCGCCAGATTCGAAAACCACATGGTCGCCTTCGCTTTTGTCCACAATAACGGGAATCCTGCCATTTGGGTTCATGGCGAGGAACTCAGCGGTTTTTTGCTCGCCTTTCATTAAGTTTACCCCGTGCACGGTATAGTCGAGTTCCATTTCTTCTAGTGCTACTGAGGCTTTCCAGCCATTGGGTGTTGCTGCGGTGTATAAATCAATCATTAGGCTTTTGCACTCGCTCTGCTGCTAACATTGTCATACCAACGCTGAAGATTCGTTTGTTCATCTTTAATTCGAATATCGACCACCCGTGCAAAATCGATGGCACATTGCGCAGTAATATCCGCAATAGAAAAGGTGTCTCCCGCTATAAACTCGTTTAGTTCGAGTCGGCGTTCGAGAATATTAAAGTACTTCGAAGCATTGATACCGGCTTCTTTGCCGTATTCTGGCACAGGTACCATTCTGTCTTTGAAGTAACCTGTGGTGTGTTGAAAGCACATGCCTACTTGTAACATTAGCGCCATTTCAACTTGCCGCTGCCACATCGAGATGGTGGCTTTTTCAATAGGCGTAGTGCCTAACAAGGAAGGTTCTGGATGAATGGCTTCAAAGTAAGTACAAATCGCGTCGGTTTCAGCAATGCAGGTACCGTCGTCCAACTCTAAAATAGGAATTTTACCTAGTGGGTTTTTCGCACGCATTTCAGCGCTTAAATTTTCACCCTTTTGAATATCTACTTGTACATACTCTACTTGTGACTTTTCAATCCCTTTTTCGGCAAGGAACATGCGAACACGGCGAGGATTAGGCGCTGTTTTGGTCTCGTAAATTTTCATAGGCATTATTGTATTGTTGGAATGTTAACAGCCAGACTAGTGCTGCTTGCGCGTGGGTTCAAATCATATTCCATTGGGGTACAACTATTAAAAGGTTGAATGGTTATACCTGTTCACGAATTTGTAGCGACTAACACACGCAACCGCTTTTGTTCGGTATTCGAGAAGTGAGTGCGCCTGTACGTTGACAAGGCATCTTGCCGTGCATCCTCTTTCATCCCACTAGCGCTTATATGTTGCTGGTATTTGCGGTAGGCATCTATACGTTGTTGCCATAGTGCCTGCGCCTCCCATAATACCGAAAAACGCTCAGCTACATGATGACCAAACTCAGCGGCAATAGCCTGGTAACGAGACTCTGAATCTGCATATCTTTGCTTAATTTGGTTAATTTTTTCCATGTCTAAGGTAGGTTGAAAAGCCGCTTTTTCCTGTTCATCTAGTGCATTTAATTGACCAAAGATCTCATTTCGTTTTTGTTCTCTTGAGAGCTCACGATCTTGAGCAATAGCAAGGCGAGCAAGAGCCCTTGCGTCAATGGCCGCATCGGCAGAAAACAAGTACTCATACTCTTCTTGAGAAAAGTAACTAAGACGCAGCGTATCTCTTGTTGCTAGCTTTTGTTCAACGTCACTTAACGAAATACCAGCATAAGTGATGTCGGTGACGGTGCTCTCGTTTGATACGGTGAGCACCTTGTCAATTTCAGCATCGGTATTTGCCAATGCTACTTTATATTCAACATATCGCGTGAATACATCAGCGGCGTACATGGCAGATCTAGCCTCATACATGTCTGTAGCATTCACACTAAACCGTGCAGTAACTTCGTTATCTGAAGCGCCTTCATTAGCAAAAATAAAGCGATCGAAATTGTCTTTCACGCCAAAATATAAGGTGAATACTGGCAATTTCGAACCGTGGTCATTGACTTTCTTGACTGGCTGAACCGCTTTTTTAATTTCAGTTTCTGTCGCATCTTTATTGGGTAATGCTGACGTTGAAAGTTGGCGATTTTCACGTATCTCCCCCTCACCGACAATCCGACTCTCGCTCAATGGAATAATAACTACGAATACGAAAAAGAGGGCGACGCCCCCTCCTATTAACACCCGCATGATCATTATAAGCCTAGGTTCTTTAGACGGTTTGCTTGGTCAACAAACACATCCACTGGATTAGTTTCAAACCAATGAGTGATGCCAAAGCTTTGGTTAACTTCATCAAGGTGATTCATCTTGTAGTTATCTTTAAGCACTTTACCTAAATGAGAGCTACAAGAAGACACCAGCCCATCATTGGTTTCACCAAATGCTATTCCAGTGATGGCAAGAAAAGGGTCGACCACGTCCAGCGCATTTGTGTAAGTTCTACCACCACTCCAAGAATAATAGTACACACCATTCTCACCTAACTGTTTGCCGTCATTGCGGCAGTAGGCCGAGGGCATGCCTTCTGGGTAGCGTGCGTTGAACGCAATTGAACCAGAGGTTGATAGCGAGGTTAGCGCAGCCACAGAGTCGGTAGGTTTATCTCGAGGGTCTGAACCTGAAGCAAGTTCGATAAGATTAGCAAAAGCGTCGGTGATCAACCCCACAGTTCCTTCTTGTACAGACCCTTCCGTAAGCCCACTTTTCAATATATCGGCCACAGCGCTTCCCCAGTTCACACCGGCTACGGAGGTAACCGAGGCTACTTTGCTGGGCGCTACGCTTGCGGCATACCTCGCCGTAGGGCCCCCATGGCTATGGCCGATAAGGTTAACCTTATCGGCGCCTGAAAGTGCAAGTACCTCATCAATATAGTTAAGTAACTGCTCTCCCCTCACTTCAGTAGAGTTAGAAGGAGACACTTCTGCGATATAAACTACTGCGCCGTTTCGAGATAGTTTTTGTGGCACCTTGTAAAAGTAATCTACAAACAAGATGTCATCAAAACCGAAGAGACCGTGAACCAGTACAATAGGATATTGTGTTTTAGCATAGTTGCCTGCCCAAGATTGAGCTGGCAATACTGCGACAAGCAAAAACAGCACGAGCGTTGTTATTTTCGTTCTTAGTTTCATTGCATGTTCCCTTAATTATAAACATTAGTGGTCTGAGGCCAGACCTGAGTTATTTATATGTTAATTTAATGTAAATAACAAGATAAATTAGAGAACGACGCCCTATGCAATTACTTAGAGGCTTTACACATAGTCAGGGTTATTAAGGAAAGAAAAACGTAAAATGCTTTATATTCAGAAGTCTACCCTGAAAATAGGGTATAAGCCTTTATACTATTTAATAAACGAATAAAGAGAATAGGGAGAGGTTATAGCTAGGGAAAATGTTAACCGCCCTATGCAATCGAGAGTCATATGCTCCGGCTATTTGGCTTAATTACTTCCGATGGTAAACCTGTAGGTAATTGACGCTTAGGCTGGGAGTAAGTTTCCATACTTTGGTGAATGGATTTAATGCCATGCCTGTCTCATGATTAAGCGTAAACTCTTCACCTACCCATTGGTTGAGTTCAGTGGGTTTAACAAATTTTTGCCAGTCGTGAGTACCGACAGGTAAATATCGCATGACATATTCAGCGCCTACAATCGCGATAATATAACTCTTTATAGTTCTATTTAATGTAGCAAGCACCAATAAGCCGCCGGGCTTCACTAAGCTTGCACACTCTTTTATTAACTGCACTTGATCAGGTACATGTTCAACGACTTCCGCATTAATCACTATATCAAATTGACGCTCTTGGCTTACTAAATCGGACGAAAGCCCATGCATGTAGTTTACTTCCACGTTACTTTGCTTTGCATGCCGCTTTGCTACTTCAATACTCATAGCACTTGCATCTATGCCGGTAACATCCGCCCCCTCCAACGCCAGCGGTTCACTGATTAGCCCTCCCCCGCAACCAATATCTACGATTGAGAGCCCAGAGAAAGGCTTGGTTTTATCCATAGGGTTCGTTTGGAAGTTTGTTTTAGACGCCTTTTGAACAACGCGCTGCGCTTGCTCGCTTTTTATAAAGTGGCTGGTTATTTGAGATTCAATGACAGATAACCGTGCACGATTGAAATCTAATGCCGTTTTATAATTTCCATTGGGATCCCACCAGCTTTCAGCCAGCGCATCAAAGCGGTCGATTTCCTGTTTTGAAAAATTAATGGGCGCTGATTTTTGGCTTTTATCTAACATGCACTAACACCAGTTTATAAAAAAGGTAAGTCATTCAAATCTATCTCCGCTAGCTTCCCGTAAGTAAAGCTTATGGGGTATTGTGCTGCCCACGGCTAACAGATGCCTGAGTTTTATGAATAATAGGTATACAATCAATGCTTATACGCGCAAAAAGAGGTATTCGTTTTGGCCAATGCTAAAAATGTCTATGGAAGACCACTACAACTATGTTGTGGTAACACAGGTTACACCCGGGAAGGCTTTTGCTACGTGCCCGATGCAGATGTAGGAAACCACAGTGTGTGTGCGGTAGTTACCGATGAATTTCTACAATTTTCATTACGTCAAGGCAACGACTTGATTACACCTTGGCCTAGTATGGACTTTGCTGGCTTACTGGCGGGCGACAGGTGGTGCTTATGTGCCGCCAGATGGTTACAAGCTTATGAAGCAGGCGTTGCTCCCAAAGTGCGATTAGAAGCGACTCATGAACGGGCGCTAGATATTATCCCTCTGGCCACCCTTGAAGCTTTTGCTGCAGAATAAAAAACGGGTGACTTCCATTGGAAGTACCCGCCTTTGAACTGTCTAGTCTATTTGAACGCTAGGTCGTTTTGAGCCCTAAGGCGTTCGAATAACCATAAGTCGTGTTTCTGTCATGTCTTCTATGGCATAACGAATGCCTTCACGGCCAAGGCCTGAATCTTTTACGCCGCCATAGGGCATGTTATCTACACGCCAGCTAGGCACGTCGCCGATGACTACACCACCTACTTCAAGCACATTCCATGCTTTATGTGCTTTATAGATATCACGAGTGAAGATACCGGCTTGCAGCCCATAACGACTGTTATTCACTTCCTCTAATGCACTGTCGTAATCGTCGAACGGCTGTAATATAGATAGCGGACCAAATGCTTCCTCAGCACTTGCATCACAATCTTTCGGTACGTTTTCCATTACCGTCGCTTGCAACATGGCACCGTCTCTTTCGCCGCCGCATAGCACACTTGCGCCAGCCTCTTTGGCATCTTTAATCCAACCTTCCAAACGCTTGGCCTCACCTTCTGAAATCATGGGGCCAATGAAAGTATCTTCATCGCTAGGATCGCCAGACACTAACGCTTCAACTCGTTCTACATAGCGAGACTTAAATTCATCGTAAATAGCAGAATGCACCAACAAGCGCTGCACAGAAATACAGCTTTGCCCTGATTGGTAGTAGGCTCCAACGATAATTCGGTCGATAGCGTCACTAATGTCAGCGTCTTCATCTACTATACAAGCGGCGTTACCGCCTAGCTCTAACACCACAGGTTTTTTGCCAGCTTTCGCTTTTAATGCCCATCCCACATCAGGTGAGCCAGTAAAGCTTAGTAGCTTCAATCGCTCATCGGTGGTAAATAAATCGGCGCCATCGCGGCTACAAGGAAGAATGGAAAATGCGCCTTTTGGCATTAGCTCGCATTCTGCTAACACTTCACCAATAATCAACGCACCAATAGGCGTGCGAGAAGCAGGCTTAAGTACAAACGTGCAACCCGCGGCAATAGCCGGTGCCACTTTGTGCGCAGCTAGGTTCAGCGGGAAGTTAAACGGTGAGATAAACGAACAAGGGCCAATAGGCACTTTTTTCGTCATACCTTGGTATCCTTTGGCGCGGGCAGAAATTTCTAAATTAACCACTTCACCATTAATTCTTACCGATTCTTCCGCCGCAATTTTAAACGTATCAATTAACCGGCCTACTTCGCCTTTAGCGTCCTTAATAGGCTTACCAGCCTCAATACACAACGCTTTACCTAATTCATCTGCACGCTCTGTAAAGCGCTTAACGCAATGCTCTAATATTGCTTGGCGCTCGTAAGGTGCGAGCGCTGTCATTGCAGGTTGTGCCTTTTCAGCAGCGGCTATAGCTTTATCAATCACTTGTGCATCGGCTAACGCTACTTTTGTGGCCACTTCACCCGTGTATTTATTGGTAACGTCTAAATCGGTATTAGCAAAACAAGGTTCGCTTGCAAGGTAATAGGGATAGCTGTCTTTTAACATGTTCACTCCTTATAATTTTGCGCTTAGTTCGGCAATCGTATGGTTAAGTGTTTCGTCATTCATGCTGTAGTCTACGGGGCAGTCGATAACGTGAACGCCAGGCGTATTTAAACAACTTTCTACCATAGGGATTAGCAACTCGGTACTGTCTACGCGCCAACCATGGGCACCGTAGCTTTTTGCGTACTTCACAAAATCTGGATTACCGTAATCCAAACCGAACTCATCAAACTGCATATTGGCTTGTTTCCATTTAATCATTCCATACGCATCGTCACGCAGTATGATCACAATAAGGTCAAGTTTGAGACGAACCGCCGTTTCAATCTCTTGACTGTTCATCATGAAACCGCCGTCTCCGCACACACTCATTACCGGCACATCCGGCTTCACTAGTTTTGCAGCTATTGCCGAGGGTAAACCTGCACCCATTGACGCCAGCGCATTGTCTAGCAGCAAGGTATTAGGATGATAAGCGGGATAATTTCGCGCAAACCAAATTTTATATACACCGTTATCTAAGGTGACTATGCCATCATCTGGCATAACTTTTCGAATATCGCGAACAAATCGTTCTGGTAATATCGGGAATCGGTTGTCGTTTTCCGCTTCCGCTCTGTGTTTTTCATAGGCATCGTGTACGTCCTTATAGAAATCGAGTTTCCAACCCTCTTGCGGCGTAATGCCTTCTTTTATTTGCCAAATACTATTGGCAATGTCTCCTACTACCTCAAGTTGTGGAAAGTACACGGGGTCGACAGCAGCTGACTCAAAGTTCATGTGAATGACTTTTTTGCCATTGTCATGCATAAAGAAAGGTGGCTTTTCCACCACGTCATGCCCAACATTAATAATAAGGTCGGCTCTTTCTATCGCTCTATGAACAAAGTCGTTATCTGATAAAGCGGTATTTCCCGCAAACCTTGGGTCGCTTTCGTTCAGCACCCCTTTACCCATCTGTGTGGTCACAAAGGGTATGCAGGTTTTATCAACAAATTCCCGCAACATTTTTGCGGTTAGTTTTCTATTTGCTCCCGCGCCAATTAGCAACAACGGAGAGGTGGCCTCTTCAATCATTGAAATGGCTGATGAAATCGCTTTGTATTCTGCAATAGGCCGTCTTGACGTACTTGGTGTTAATAAGGGTACTGAGGTGTGCTCATCAGCAATATCTTCAGGAAGCTCTATATGGACAGCGCCTGGGCGCTCTTCCGATGCTAACCGAAATGCTTCGCGTACGACTGAGGGAATACGATCGCCGCTGACCACTTGCGTGGTAAATTTAGTGATGGGGCGCATCATATCGACAATGTCGATAACCTGAAATCGGCCTTGTTTGCTGGTTTTAATGGGCTTTTGCCCTGTGATCATTAACATGGGCATAGCCCCAAGTTGCGCATACGCAGCAGGGGTAACTAGATTGGTCGCACCTGGGCCAAGGGTAGATAGACACACGCCAACTTTACCGGTTAGTCTTCCGTAAGTGGCTGCCATAAAACCTGCACCTTGTTCATGGCGGGTAAGTACAAGTTTAATTGAGGAGGTTCTTAACGACTCAAGCAAGTCGAGGTTTTCTTCGCCAGGAATGCCAAAGATGTATTCTACACCTTCAGCCTCCAACGCTTTTACGAAAAGGTCAGACGCTTTCATTAATCCTACACTCCATTTTACGTTAGTATTCACGCGGCAAACGCGTATTAGTAAAGGTTGCTACGCAAAGAGTATAGATAACGATTAATGTGGTTTTGTGAAACTATTCAACAACACCAACCTATTGGCGCTTATTGCTGGTCTAATTTCTTTTCCCACTCCGTTAATTTTTTCTGAGTTTGGGCATCTACGTCGGCTTTATTTTCGCTTATCCACCACTTTTCCATTAAGCGCACGTTCTTTTGATTCGCTTTATAAAATACATCCACAATATCGCCAATGAAGGGGACAAAGCCTAGACCAAAATCGATAGCGGAATTCTTTACCATTTGCGCAACCAATGCACTAGGCATTCCCAATGATTTCCCCAACCACACAATACGTAAAGAAACGAGCAGCATTAGTGCATCACCCGCGCCTGGAATAAGGCCAACGATAGAGTCGAGGCCTATCCGAATAGGAATAATCGGTAACTTAACAGCCGTATCAAGTAAATTTGCTAACTTTTGTGCTTTTAACAGTGCCTTTGGGGCTTTACTATCCATGTTTAGCTACCTTATTAATGTAATAACAAATACTGGCTATTTGTCAGCGCCTAACGCGCGAGCTAAGCCAGCTCGTAATGCTGTATCTTTATTCACAGTCCAACCATGTAGATTTTCTTTTACCAAATCGAACAACATATCAATATGTGCTTCGTCACTGTTTAATGCTGGAATATATTCGTACTTTTCACCACCCGCTTCCATGAAGTATTCGCGATTTTCTTCGCCAATTTCTTCGATAGTTTCTAGACAATCTGCGGAAAAACCGGGGCACATCACTTGTATCGACTTCACCCCATTGCCAGGCAACGACTTCATCGTTTCGTCAGTATAGGGTTTTAACCACTCAGCTTTACCAAAACGAGACTGGAAGGTGGTCATGTACTGCTCATGAGTTAACCCAAGTTCTTCGGCCAACAAGCGCGATGTTTTATGGCATTCGCAGTGATAGGGGTCGCCATTTAATAAGTAGCGCTTTGGAATACCGTGGTAAGAAAGAATAAGCTTATCCGCTTTACCGTGTTCTTCCCAGTATGCACGTACTTTATTTGCCAGAGCTTTAATGTAATCAGGCCTGTCGTTGTAATGATTCACAAAACGTAGTTCTGGTAACCAGCGGCGTTTAGTAAAGTCTTTAGCAATAGCATCAAAAGTAGACGCCGTAGTAGAGGCGCTATACTGAGGGTACAAAGGCAAGACTACTAACTTTCTTACGCCCTGCGACAACATGCGTTCAATAGTGTCACTAATAGCAGGGTTACCGTAACGCATTGCAAAATCGACAACGACATCATCGCCATATTCTGCTTTGCAGCGCGCCTCTATTGCCTTTGCTTGCGATTTGGTAATCGTTAGCAACGGTGAACCTTCTTCCGTCCAAACCGTTTTATAAGCTTCAGCTGAACGCTTAGGGCGTGTATTTAATATGATGAGGTTTAAAATGAACCACCAAAGCGCACGAGGGATCTCTACTACCCGCGGGTCTGAAAGAAACTCTTTTAGATAGGGGCGCAGGGCCGCCGCAGTTGGGCTTTCTGGTGTACCTAAATTAGTAACCAACACGCCTATTTTGTCTGATTGACTGTGAGTAAAACCCTGATTGCTTTTGAACTTCATCAATTATTCCGCGCTAAAAAAACACTATAACTAGTATACTGAATTTACGGCAATTTTGGGTGAATAGACCACAAATTTAGCACGATTGATGCAATTAAATTTAGCGATTAAAAAAGGTGGCCTTAGCCACCTTTTTAGTCTTAATATTTTCAACCAGTTAAGGCTGATAGTAGGTGGCTGCACCTGGCCCTACAGGCATACCCAATACAAAGACCCACAGATAAAACAGTATGGTCCAACCCACGATAAACACCATGGAATAAGGCAGCATCATCGCAATTAAGGTGCCCATACCGAGATCTTTTTTATACCTTGCTGCCATGGCTAAGATAAGACCGAAGTAGCTCATCATTGGCGCAATAACATTGGTTACTGAATCTCCGATACGATACGCCGCCTGAATAACCTCTGGTGAATAGCCTATCAACATCAGCATAGGCACAAAAATAGGCGCAGTTACTGCCCACTGCGCCGAGGCGCTACCTAACGATAAGTTAACCACACCACACATTAAGATGAACAAAATAAACACTGACGGGCCATCTAGACCAGCCGCTTGAAGAAGCGCTGCGCCTTTAACGGCTAACACTGTGCCCAAATTAGTCCATTTAAAGAACGCCACAAACTGCGCAGCAAAAAAGACTAGGGTAATATATAACCCCATTGCGCCCATACTTTTTGCCATTGCATCAATCACATCACGATCGTTTTTCATCGAGCCTGTAACACGACCATAAACAAAGCCAGGCACAGCAAAAGAAACAAAGATGAAGGCAACTATGCCTTTTAAGAAAGGCGAACCCGCTACCGCGCCGGTTTCAGGGTGACGCAGAATACCGTTTTCAGGCACAATAGTGAGCGCCAAAATACCGCATACCACTACAAAGGCGATACCCGCCCAACGAAGTCCTTTCTTCTCAATAGCAGAAGGAGCATCCATTGATTGCTTACTTAAATCTACAGAAGCTTCTGATTCGTCGAACTTACCGAGTCGAGGCTCTACCACTTTTTCGGTCACCAGAGCACCCATAGTGGCCACCACAAAGGTACTGATAAACATGAAATACCAGTTAACTTCTGGGCCTACCACGTAATCAGGATCAATCATGTGAGCAGCGGCTTCGGTAATGCCTGAGAGCAAGGGGTCTACCGTACCAAGTAACAAGTTAGCACTGTAACCTGCGGATACACCGGCGAAGGCCGCTGCAAGACCCGCGAGAGGGTGGCGACCTAACGAATGAAATATCATAGCAGCAAGCGGTATTAACACCACATACCCAAGCTCTGAGGCGGTATTTGAAATAATACCTGCAAACACGACAGCAAAAGTAACCGTACGCTTTGAAGCATTCATTACTAATGAGCGCATGGTGGCTGACAACAAGCCTGAGTGCTCAGCAACTGATACACCAAGTAATGCAACTAATACGGTGCCAAGTGGGGCAAAGCCGGTAAAGTTAGTTACTAGGCCAGTAACAATACGCTGCAAGCCTTCCGCGCTCATTAACGAGATAACTTCAATCATGCCATCAGCTTCTCGACCTTTTGCACCTTCCGGGCGAGGGTCAACTACCGCTAAATCGAAATAGCCAAGAATACCGCTTAACACCACGATAAAGCAGGCTAACATCGCGAATAAAGTCACGGGGTGTGGCAGTAAATTTCCAAGAAATTCCACAGTAGCGAGGAATCGGGAGAATAAACCACCCTGTCCGCCCTGGTTTTGGGCAGATTTATCTTTTGTATTTTCCGGAATCAAAACATTCCCTCTGTCGTTTTTATTACCCAGTCATTACCCACTAAGCAGCAGTGATGTCTGCCATATAGTTCAATAATGCTGCGTTTTATAATAATAAATTCGCGCTTATTTTAACGTATTTTGAGCAATTTTGGCAGTAGGTGGGTAAATTGAACAATTTAAAACCTCTGTAAAGCGCCGAAAAAATTCAGTAAAAAGTATAACTTTCAGATAATTACGCACTTTACAGCAGGCACAAAAAAGCCAGTCTAAAGACTGGCTTTTTAACAGAAAAACGATGTTAGGTATTAATTACCTTTAGATGCGTTCATGTAGCGGAAAAAGTCGCTATCAGGCGCGATCACCATCACATCTTGCTTATTATTGAAGCTGGCTTTGTATGCATCCATACTTCTTAAGAAGCTGTAAAAATCAGCATTTTTAGAATAAACATCTGCATAGATTTCTGCTGCTAAGGCATCACCTTCACCTTTAAGCTGACGAGCATTACGTTCAGCATCAGCAAGCATTACCGTTACCTTTGCGTCTATATCAGCGCGGATAACTTCAGCTTGCTCTTGACCTTCTGAACGGTGTTCTCTTGCTACTGCAGCACGCTCAGCACGCATACGTTGGAAGATTGAGTTACTCACTTCCGTAGGCAGGTTGATTTGCTTAACACGTACATCAACAATTTCGATACCAAGCTCATCAGAAGACGTTGAAGCCTGCTCCATTGCTTGGTTCATTAATGCTGAACGCTCACCAGATACAATCTGTGCAATAGTACGCGTACCAAATTCAGAACGTAATCCGTTATTCACTTTTTGTTTCAATAGCGCTTCGGCTTGCAACTTATTACCACCTGTTGAAAGGTAATAACGGGCAAAGTCATCAATGCGCCACTTCACGTATGAATCAACTATTAAGTCTTTCTTTTCGCTGGTAACGAAACGGTCAGGCGTGTCATCCAATGTTTGTACACGTGCGTCTAGGTGACGCACAGAGTCAATGAATGGCAATTTGAAATGAAGACCAGGTTCGAATACTTTTGTATCGCCTGTGGCATCATCTCGTTGAACCTTACCAAATTGAATAACAATGGCACGTTCACCTTCAGTTACTACGAACAAAGAGCCCGAAGCAAGAACCACTAGAAGTACTAATACTGCAATAGCTAAATTCTTCATCATGATTATCTCCCCTCTCTGTAGCTATCACCACGCACACCAGAGGTGGATGATGAATTACGGCTGTTTTGGCCTTCGTCAGCCACTGGCATTTGTAAGCCTTCTAAGGTGCTGCGTGAACGAGGCGTTGAACTGCCTTGCTGGCGTTCCATGATTTTATCTAAAGGAAGATACATCATGTTGTTGCCACCTTTACTATCCACAAGGATTTTACTGGTACTACCCAATACTTCTTCCATTGTCTCTATGTAAATACGCTCCCGTGTTACCACAGGCGCTTTTTCGTATTGAGGCAATAACGCTTCAAAGCGAGCAACTTCACCCTGCGCTTCAAGCGTTACACGCTCTTTATATGCCTGCGCTTCTTCGTTCATACGATTAACTTGACCACGAGCACGAGGTTCAATCTCACGTGCGTAGGCTTCGGCTTCTCGAATGAAACGCTGTTCATCTTCCTGTGCTGAAATTGCATCATCAAATGCGTCTTTCACTTGCTCAGGTGGGCGTGCATCACGGAAGTTCATGTCGATAATCGACACCCCCATGTTGTACGGTTCAATAATAGCTTGAAGCTCTTCCCAAACACGTTGGCGAGCCACTTCACGACCGTCGGTAAGCACATCATCCATTGTTGAGTGACCTACCACGTAGCGAATTGCACTGTCTAAAGACTGGCTTAAGCTCGTTTCTGGGCTTTCAACAGCAAACGTCCAGCGGTACGGATCTACAACGCGAAATTGCATTTCCATCTGTACGCTAACCACGTTCTCGTCTTCCGTTAGCATAGAGCCTGACGATGATTGGTCGCGAATAGATTGCACATCAACAGGAATAACTCTGTCGATAAACGTTGGTGCCCAACGTAATCCAGGTTCAACTTGCTTAGCGTACTCACCGAAACGTAATACTACGCCTCGCTCAGCTTCACGAATGGTGTAAAAACCGCTTACAGCCCAAATGATCACTACCAAGCCAATTAAAATACCAGCACCGATACCGCCCAAGCTCTTACCTGAGCCTCCGCTACCGCCGCCAGATTTTCCGAACTTACCGAATAAGTTCTTGAATACATCATCTAAATCGGGTGGACCTTGATCACGTCCGCCGCGATTTTTCCACGGGTCGTTATTATTGCCACCCGGCTCATTCCAAGCCATGCTGATACTCCATAGATTACAGTTTTATTTTTGAAATTCGCATGCATTGCCGTGCTAAAAATTAGCAGCGGTTAATGTCGCACAACATACTCTGATATTCCGTTTTCTAAACGCTTTTCAAGTCTGTTCCAATCTGCCATTGGCATTCGAACATCTACCACCCAATCACCTTGATTGTCGTATTCTTCACTAGATATACAATTTAATTCAAATAGTACACCACGCAGACTACTTTGTGCTGGGGGTATTTTAAGCGTGTAGTTAACCATACTTTTACTCAAGCACTCTGTTAACGCTTGCCCAAGCAATTCGGTGCCTTCGCCGGTTTGTGCTGATAGCCATACACGGGTAGGAACACCTTCCTCGTTTCTTTCAATACGAGGTTTTATGTCATCTAGTTTATCAATCTTATTACATATTAGTAATTGTTGAATCTCATTAGCGTCGATTTCTTCCAACACATCGTTAACTTCATCGATGGTTTCACGATATTTCGCGTCTGCAATATCCACCACATGGAGCAAAAGATCTGCTTCTTGAGTTTCCTGAAGCGTGGCTTTAAATGCCGCCACAAGGTCGTGTGGGAGATGCCTAATAAAGCCTACCGTATCGGCTAAAATAGCAGGACCTACATCTTTCAAATCTATTTTTCTAAGCGTAGGGTCTAACGTAGCAAACAATTGGTCTGCCGCATATACGTGCGCATCGGTAATAGTATTGAAAAGGGTAGACTTACCAGCATTGGTATAGCCCACTAAGGATACTGTGGGAATTTCAGCACGCTTTCTAGACCTACGTCCTTGTTCGCGCTGCTTTTGTACTTTTTCTAAACGACGAAGAATAGCTTTTATGCGCCCACGAAGTAATCGGCGGTCAGTTTCAAGCTGAGTTTCACCCGGCCCACGTAAACCTATTCCACCTTTTTGGCGCTCTAAGTGAGTCCAACCTCGAATAAGGCGGGTAGAGATGTGACGCAGCTGAGCGAGTTCAACCTGAAGCTTACCTTCATGTGTTCTTGCTCTTTGCGCAAATATATCGAGAATAAGCCCGGTTCTATCTAGCACTCTACATTGACAAACCGCTTCTAAGTTTCGCTCTTGCGAGGGCGACAAACTATGGTTAAAGATGACGACATTAGCGTCGTGCGCTTTAACTGCTGCTGCGATTTCTTCCGCTTTACCCGAACCCACAAAGAATTTAGCTTGGGGTGCACTTCGTGAAGTTGTAATAACTTCTACCGCGTTTACACCCGCAGAAGACACAAGCAATTCGAGCTCGGCTAAATCTTCTTTGCTGTTTTCATCAGTAAAATTAACATGAACTAGTACAGCCTGTTCACCGGCTTCATAACGGTCAAACAAGCGCGTTACCTTTTAATTTATTCAGCTTTAGTATTTTCAGATTCTCCTGTAGCACTCGGCATAGTAATAGCGCGAGCGGGAACAACGGTGGAAATAGCGTGCTTATACACCATTTGGCTTACTGTATTTTTAAGTAGAATCACGAACTGATCAAATGATTCAACTTGTCCCTGTAATTTAATGCCGTTTACCAGATAAATAGATACTGGAATACGCTCCTTGCGTAATGCATTTAAGAATGGGTCTTGTAAAGACTGCCCTTTAGCCATTTGATATCCTTAGTTTTTATTATTAGTGGCCCTTACTCATGGCCACTGCACGTCTAATGTATACCACACTCAACTTATTCAAGTGTGACTTTCGCTGTAATTTTAGTCAAATTATCTTTACAAAATGTGTCTAGCCAAGTGAGATTTTCCCACCCCCTAAGCCACGTAAGCTGCCGCTTAGCAAGTTGCCTAGTAGCGATAATGCCCCTTTCGCGCATTTGCTCGTAGGACAATTGGCCCTCTAAGTATTGCCACATTTGCCTATAGCCAACCGAACGAATTGACGGTAAATCTTCGTGAAGATCGCCCCGCTCAAACAGTCGTCTAACTTCTTGTTCAAATCCATCTTCTAGCATCATGTCAAATCGCTGAGCAATTCGCTCATGCAAGACGCTTCTATCTTCTGGAGCAATAGCAAATTGGCTAATATCGTAGGGGCAAGGACTGCCTTTCTCGTTTTGCCAGTCTGTTAGCGTTTTGCCCGTTCCACGAAATACTTCTAAAGCTCTGGTTAATCTTTGAGGGTCGTTAGGGTGAATTCTGTCACCACTAATGGGATCCACTCGGCAAAGTTCGTCGTGCAATTTTTGCCAACCGGAAGCTTCTGCTTCACTGGCTATTTCGCTGCGTATCTTTTCATCTGACTTAGGTAGTGGCGAAATTCCATTTATCAAGGCATTAAAGTACATCATTGTACCCCCAGCCAATATTGGTACCCTATTTCGACTATGAATCTCTTCTATAAGCCTAACCGCATCGTTACAAAACTGTGAAACAGAGTAACTTTCTGCTGGGTCAATAATATCAATAAGATGATGAGGAACTAACGATTTCTCAGCAGCCGTAGGTTTCGCCGTACCTATATCCATATTAGTGTAGACCAAAGCTGAATCGACGCTGATAATTTCACAGTCCATTTTTTCGGCCAGCGACAGTGACAAACCCGTCTTACCTGACGCCGTCGGCCCCATTATGGAAATAACAGGTAATTGAGACTTATGCTGAGACGATGCAGATTTTATGCCATCAACCATGGTTATTTCCCCATGTTGAAATCAGGCCTTCTAACGAGCGCACTTTACCAAATCGCTCTATACATTCCCATTGTTTCACGTCGTTTTTCTCATCCAACCAGTGCCACAATTGTGCGCATAATATTTCGTCCAAATCTTGGTCGTCAGATAAAACTAATTCATAGCGCTTATCATCATCTGCAACGTCACTCTCTAACAGCCTTTCAAACCAACGTATCCAAGGGAAGTGCCTTGTTCCTGCGGGTACCTGCTGCAATCTGTACTTGCCAGCCACTTGATTAATTTCAAAGTTAAGCGCGTTAAGCACCTCAATTTTTTCAGGCTCTACGTGGGCAACTTCAAGCGCCACTGGCATTAGCAAAGGTTGTGAATGTTCAGCCGTTTCAAATACATCTTGTAAATACACGTTCGCGAAAGATTTTACATCCAGCAGGTAAACATTTTCATTGCGTACGTAAATTCTACAATATGAGTTTAGTGCAATATGCTGACTTTGCTCATGCTCTGTTGACGATAGCGTGTCGCTATTTGGCGTCATCAAACGATTAAAATTAGATTGATAAGCGGCGGTCGGCGCTTTCGATTGTCTATGCCCCGATAAACCCGATAAAGAAGCGCCACCTGAGGCACCTAAACCCGATTGCGATGACGAGGCCGGAGAATGACTTAAAGGACGTATATAGTCATGACTTTGCTGCGGTGGATTAAATTTCACTGGTTCATCAAAGCGCTCAGCATCACCGTGGTGTTGAGTTTCACTCTCATTGGTAATTGAGTGCAATGCATCACATACTGTCTTACAAATAAAATCATGTACCAAGCGCCCTTGCTGAAAGCGAACTTCGTGCTTTGCCGGATGTACGTTCACGTCCACGTCTTTTGGATCGAGTGTCAGATAAACAACAAAAGAAGGCTGCTCTAGTACGCCCCATACACTTTCGTAAGCTTGCCTAATAGCGTGCATAATTAACTTATCGCGCATACCGCGCCCATTTACAAAGCTAAACTGGCAATCGTTACTGCTGCGCAGCATTACTTCGCTGCCTAGCCACGCATTCATGGTAATCCCTTCGTATTCCACATTGATATGTACAGCGTTATCAATGAATTTTTGCCCTACTACGGCGGCAATACGAGGGGCAAGTGAGCCATGTTTATCGGCAATATAGCGCTTAGTCGTCTTGCCGTTATGTTTCAGAATAAAACTAGCATGGGGGTAACTAAGGGCAATGCGCTTCACCACATCTTCAATATGTTGAAACTCTGTTTTTTCGGCGCGCAGAAACTTGCGCCTTGCCGGCGTATTGTAAAAAAGGTCGGCCACATCAATGGTGGTTCCTTTGGGATGAGCAGCTGGCTGAATATTAACGGCCATTTCCCGACCTTCGCAGTAGGCCTGCCACGCTTCGTTTTGTGATTCGGTTTTAGAGGTTAGCGTTAAACGGCTAACCGAACTGATACTCGCGAGCGCTTCCCCACGAAAGCCTAAAGATAAGATTCGCTCTAAATCATCTAATGTTGATATTTTACTAGTGGCGTGACGGCTTAGCGCAAGCTGTAATTCGTCTTTAGCAATGCCACCGCCGTTGTCTTTTAAACGAATGCGCTTATGGCCACCTTTCTCAATATCTATTTCTATTTTATCTGCGCCTGCATCTAGGCTATTTTCTAGTAACTCTTTAACCACAGACGCAGGGCGTTCAACCACTTCCCCTGCGGCAATCTGGTTGGCCAATTGTGGCGATAATAATTGTATAGACAAAAGAAACTCGTAGGTAGAATTTGATTAACGCGATGTTAGGATCTTGGAATAGTAAGTACTTGCCCTATTCTGACCACATCACTATTTAAATTATTGGCAGCTTTTAAGCGGCTAACGTTTACATTGTAGCGCTGAGCAAGGAGCGAAAGCGACTCTCCACTTCTTACAGTATGGGTTCGACTATCAGCACGTTCAAGTGCCCATAATGTACCATCTGGGGGAACTTGCTTAAAATAGCGTTTTGCTGCGGTAAACATGGCTTTCGCCAGCTTTTCTCTGTGTTTACCCCAGTTAAGGTTTTTCTCTTCTTGCGGGTTTGAAATGAACCCGACTTCAACCAAGATGGATGGAATATCTGGCGCTGTGAGTACGGCAAAACTGGCTGCTTGAGGTGCACGCTTATGCAAAGAAGTTACCTGCTTCATTTCCTCAATCACTTTATTGCCTAAGTCATGACTAGTGGCCATACTGTGATCCATCGATAAACCAAGAATGGTTTCCGCCAGATAACGCTCGTTCGATTTATCACTGATCACTTCCGCAGCACCACCAAGTAATTCAGAGTGACGCTCTGATTTTTCTAGCCAGCGACCTAGTTCTGTATCGGCACGGCGCATCGACAGCACCCACACAGAGCCCCCTTTAGGTTGTGGTTGGCTAAATGCGTCGGCGTGAATAGATATTAATAAATCGGCTTTTTGCTTGCGAGCGAGTTCTGGGCGCTTGTTTGGCGATACATAGTAATCACCGCTGCGAGTCATTATGGCCCGCATACCACGCTCACCATTAATCATGGCTTCAAGTTTTTTGGCTATGCTTAATGTAATGTGCTTTTCATATGTACCGGCGGGCCCTATGGAACCTGGATCTTCACCACCGTGGCCCGCATCAATGGCAACAATAATGTCTCGGTTTCTATGGCTACTCGAACCATCCATTACGACGGAAGATGTCGAAGCACTTGACGGTGACTTGCTAGATGCAAAAGTACCTGAACTGCTTGGGCTCGCAGCGGGCGCACCACTGTCTTTCAAATCAATAACTAGCCTGTGACCGTAAGGTTTGGTGGGTGTCATTGCAAATAAAGACGGCGATGCTGCACGATTTAATTCTATAACCACCCGCGCAGATTGTTTATTTTTCGGTGTAGAGTAGCGCACCTTGCGCACTAAATCGCCAGAATCAGATTGTAGGGATAAGGTCTTGCTATCACTCGTATTTGATAAATCGATAACTAGGCGATGTGGATTTTTAAGGGGGAAGTAAGTGAATTCAGGCGCAGACGACATATCGAGTACAATTCGCGTGTTGTCTGGTGAGGGCCAAATTCTTAACCCATCAATTTGATTTTGTGCAGCATGGACAGTTTGTACTACAACCCAAATGCACATAACCGATAGAATTTTACGTACCATGCTTCGCCTTTATTTTGCTTGTTGCTACAAGCTTATAGTCGTTATTGTTTATCAAAGCTCATTATTTATAGCGTTTTACAACCTTGCAATATCTTTGCGCCTTTCACGCTTGTCGCTTCTACACTGAACTGACGACCAGTTGGCACAATATTTATACTAATCACTATGTCTGGTGATGCCAAGTATTCAGCGCCATTTTCTGACCATTCTATAAGGGCAATGTTTCCTGTGCCGAAATAATCTCGAATACCCATGAACTCAAGCTCTTCTGGGTCGGCTAAACGATACAAGTCAAAATGATAAATTGAGACATTCTCTAATTCGTAAGGTTCCACCAAGGTATAGGTAGGGCTTTTGACATTTCCGTCATGCCCTAATGCTTGAATGAAATACCGGCTGAAGGTGGTCTTTCCTGCGCCCAAATCGCCGTTTAAAAATATCACGGCATCTATTGGCTGCTGAGCCGCTACGGCATTCGCCAAATCCTTTGCCATTGATGACGTATCTTCAGGCGTTGCAGCAAAAAATGAAGAGTGTGGGTAAGACATCTTTTTAACGTTCCACATGTTCAAACTAAAAGGCTGAAATTGGCATTAAGCCTACACAGCCCATACCAATAGATTTACTGATTAATTAACGCACGTACGGCATCAAATAGATCGCTGGCTATCATACCACGTTGTCCATAAAGCTGGGCAATATCATCGCCCGCTTTAGCATGCAGCACCACACCATACTTAGCGGCGATATCAACACTAAGGCCTTGCGCCATTAGCGCACCTAATATGCCGCTTAGTACATCACCACTGCCCGCGGTTGCCATACCAGGGTTACCATGGCGACAAACCCACGTTTTCTTTTCGTTGTCGATAAGCGTACCGGCCCCTTTTAAAACACATACTGCATGGTAGCGCTGCGAACATTGCCTAGCGTAATTGAATCGGTCGCTTTCTACATCATCAACCGACACGCCCAGCAATCGGCCAGCTTCTCCCGCATGAGGAGTGAGTACGCAGTGTTCCAGTGTATATGCAGTTGACTGCTTGCATAAAAGATTTAGTGCATCAGCATCAATGACTATAGGTTTGTTTTCACTTTGGCAGTGTTTTAGTACAGCGGTAAATACGCTTTCTGACCACTCATCCTGACCAAGCCCAGGGCCAATGACTACGCATGACGACCAGGCTAAAGCATCATCTAAATGGCTTGATGTCACCATCAATTCAGGGCGGCCTGCACTAACTTGAATAGTAGACGCCTCGTGGGTATAAACTCGTACCATTCCGGCACCACTTCGTAGAGCCGCTTCGCCGGCTAGCCTAATAGCACCGGCCGTTCCGCGATTTCCGCCCACACACAGCAACCTTCCATAGGTGCCTTTATGGCTGTGCACATCGCGGGGGCCCATACCCTTGAAATGATCAATATTCAATAAAGTCGCGCTGGCTTTTGCTAGTGTTTGAAAGGCCTTTCCTACCCCCAAATCTGCATACACTAATTTACCGCAAGACTGTTTACCTGCACCGGTAACCAAACCCGGCTTGATACCCACAAAAGTAACGGTAACATCCGCTTGCACGCAGCGTCCTAAACTTTGGCCTGTGTTTGCATCTAATCCTGAAGGTACATCAATACTGACCACGGGGGTTGATGAATCATTGATGGCATCGATAACGTCGGCGAACTCATTGCGAATGTAGCTGTTAATTCCTGTACCTAATAGTGCATCGATTACTACGTCGGCTTTTTCAATCAAGGCAACATCGAAAGGTTTTATACTACCACCAGCATCTACCCACTGCTTTTGTGCAGTGCCCGCGTCGCCGTCTAACACACGGTCTGGCTCAATCGCGCAAACATGCACTTTTTTACCTGCTTTTTTTGCATTTAATGCGGTAATGTAACCGTCGCCAGCATTGTTACCTTGGCCTAGTAGAATTAAATACACATCAGAGTTAGCGAACAAACTCTGGCACTGCTCAAATACAGCACCACCGGCGCGTTGCATTAACGTGAACATGTCACAGCCAGACTGAGCAGCCGCTTCGGCTTCATTTTCTCTGACCTGATCGGCCCGAAACAGTTTGTATGATAAACTTGAGGTGAGTTGAGTATCTAGCATAAGTACATGTCCACTATTAATTCTATCGACCTAATTCAATTAACCCAAGATATCAAGGCTTGGGGCCGCGCGCTAGGCTTTCAACAAGTTGGTATTAGTGATATTGATTTACATCAGCATGAAGCCCATTTAACGCAATGGTTAGAGAACGACTATCACGGCGACATGGCTTTTATGGCTAACCATGGCATGAAGCGCGCCCGCCCCGATGAACTTGTGCCAGGCACACTGCGCGTAATTAGTGTGCGTATGAACTACCTTCCGCCTGATGCCTCTTTCGCAAAACATCTAAGTCAACCAGACACAGGTTATATCAGTCGTTATGCACTTGGTCGCGATTATCATAAGGTGCTGCGAAAGCGATTGAAGCAACTGGGTGAAAAAATCACCGGCGCGCTGAGCAACACTGAATACCGCCCTTTTGTCGATTCGGCGCCTGTTTTAGAGCACGCTATTGCAGAAAAAGCAGGAATAGGTTGGACTGGTAAACACAGTTTGACCATTAATAAAGAGGCTGGGTCTTGGTTCTTTTTAGGTGAGCTTTTTATTAACTTACCCTTACCGATTGATTCCCCCCTAGAAGAAGGCTGCGGTACGTGTACGGCATGTTTGACTATATGCCCAACCAACGCCATCGTCGCCCCCTACAAAGTAGATGCTAGACGTTGTATTTCCTATCTTACTATTGAATCAGATAAAGATATTCCCGAGGATCTTCGCCCTTTAATGGGTAATCGAATTTATGGTTGCGACGATTGCCAGCTTATTTGCCCATGGAATCGTTATGCTGATATTACTGAAGAAGAAGACTTTCACCCCAGAAAGGTTTTGCATGGACAGAGCCTAACAACGCTCTTTTCATGGGACGAAGCTACCTTTTTGAACAACACAGAAGGGTCGCCTATTCGACGGATTGGATTTGAAAAATGGCAACGTAATATTGCCGTCGCATTGGGAAATGCCAACTACAGCGAACAAACTGTTAATGCCCTTCAGACAAATCTTGGAAAAGTGAGCGATAAAGTGGACCGACACATTTCGTGGGCATTAGCACAACAAGAAAATAAAAAAGTGGGCTTAGCATTAGAAGAGAAAGCAAACAGACAACAAAAAAGATTAACCCGAGCAGTAGAGAAAGGGTTACCACGAGACGCTTAACAAAACCAAAGTACTCGTTAAATAAAGCCGGTTATATTAAAACCTGACTAGGTCGTTGCATCGCTGATAAGCACGGGCCTAGAAGAAAACTTAACACCAATTTGGGGGTTTCCCTCTTCGATATTGCTCACTTCATGCATTTCACCAAAATGCCACCACGACTGCGCTTTTAAGTCGTTAAGCATTCGTTTAAACCCCGCATGACTGCCAGAGTATTCCCCTGTAAACTCACATTCTGTTTGCGTGCATTCAAACGTATTCAGGATAAGTTTTTGCCCACTTGGATGAAACGCTAAAAATTCCGTTATTTCGTTTTGAACCTGAAGGTCTGATAGTGCTTCATTCGTAGTAAGTGTGTGAGCACCGTCAGAGGTCTGTACGTGTGCTTCACCAGACATTTGAGGGGTAGCTTTAATCACCCTGAGGTTGCTACTTGCAGTGGTGCGCGAACGCTCCAGCACAGTATTCAAACGCTCTTTTTCCACGTTGGAACTAGCCAACTTACCGTGGTAAAAGCCGAACTGATAACCTGTCACGGCAATAAAGAGGATGAGTACAATAACAACCCAGGGTTTCATGATTTCCTTACCAGCTTGCTGGCGAGTCGTAGCTAATCATTTAGCTACGAATATGACTACTTATGATAAGGCGCACTGAGTTCGTGAACTGAATTCACAAACACACCTGCATTTTCTGGTGGTACATCTAAGTGAATACCATGACCTAGATTGAATACATGGCCAGATCCTTCGCCATAGCCCGATAAGATAGTGCCAACTTCTTCACGAATTCTTTCAGGCGAGGCATAAAGCATGGAAGGGTCCATATTGCCTTGTAACGCTACCTTGTCGCCAATGCGCGCACGGGCTTCTGCGATATCAATAGTCCAATCAAGGCCTACTGCATCGCAACCAGTAGCCGCAATTGACTCTAACCACATGCCGCCGTTTTTAGTAAACAAAGTAACCGGTACTTTTCTGCCATCGGCTTCACGGGTAAGTCCATCAACAATACGCGCCATATATTGCAATGAAAAGTCTTTATAATCACGTGGTGACAACACACCGCCCCAAGTATCGAAAATCATGACTGATTGCGCACCTGCAGCTATTTGGGCATTAAGGTATTCCGTGACGGAATCGGCCAGCTTCTCTAATAGAGCATGCAATATAGCGGGTTCAGCAAACGCCATTTTTTTGATTTTAGTAAAGGCCTTACTCGAGCCACCTTCTACCATATAAGTAGCGAGCGTCCACGGGCTGCCAGAAAAACCAATTAACGGCACGTCGCCATTTAGTTCACGACGGATGGTGCGCACTGCATTCATTACATACTGCAACTCGCCTTCTGGGTCTGGCAAACCAATTTTATCTACGTCGGCTTTGCACGTAATCGGCTTTTTAAAACGCGGGCCTTCGCCGGTTTCAAAATAAAGCTCTAAGCCCATTGCATCAGGAATCGTTAGAATGTCTGAAAATAAAATAGCAGCATCTAAGGGAAAACGACGAAGCGGCTGTAAAGTAACCTCACAGGCAAGTTCGGCATTTTTGCATAAAGACATAAAGTCGCCAGCAACGGCACGGGTTGCTTTGTATTCAGGTAAATAGCGGCCAGCTTGTCGCATCATCCATACAGGTGTGACATCGACAGGTTGCTTTGATAACGCCCGTAGGTAACGATCATTCTTTAAAGCGGGTTTAGCAGCACTGGTAGCTTTTTGCGACATATATTCACCTGAAATTAGAAAAATAAAACGGCGAAATTATACCAGCATTCGTTTCATTTTGTGCTAAAAAGCTGTCTTAATTTGGCAACTTGCGATACTTACACCTAATAATACGACGAACAATACTTGAAAAAGGGGCTTGCACTACTAGTAAGTGTTTGCTACTAATATATACAGCTACGACAAAGAAGCCCGCAAAGGGACCGTGCTAAACTCATTGAAACCCTGCTTCGGCAGGGTTTTTTATTTGTCTGCTAATTGCGACAGGGTTTTGGCGATGAGTTGCCCTGCAATCGAAAATGGCGGTGGAATGGTTGGCAGTGCATCCACACTAAACCACTGAGCATCATCAATTTCATTTTCCTGACACCGAATTTCACCACTTTCATATTCAGCAATAAAGCCAACCATTATAGAATGCGGGAATGGCCAGGGCTGGCTATCGATGTAACGTAAGTTCTTTACTTTTACCCCCACCTCTTCAAATACTTCCCGATGGACGGCTTCTTCTAAGCTTTCGCCGCTTTCGACAAATCCAGCAAGAGTAGAATACATATTTGCTTCTTTGTGCCTAACCCCTTTTGCCAATAGCAACTTTTCATTGTTGTGTATTGAAACAATAATGCAAGGCGATACACGGGGATAACTTCTGTGATGGCAGCGATGGCAATGCACGGCCATTTCCCAATTTACTCTTTCGGTATGCGAACCACATTGGCCACAAAACTGATGGGTTCTTAAAAAATGGACATATTGCCACGCCCGACCTACAACTGAAAAACCGATATCTTGTTGCTCGAACAATAAATGGCGTAATGACACCGAGTCCCATTGTTCGTCTTCTATTGTTTCAGCACCGAGATCGACGACAAAGACGGGGGGGCTTTTCTGAGCAGATTCATGTAGTGGGGGGAGTTGATGAACCTCTTCGCGATAATTTTCGAGGAAGGTAAATTCATTAATATGCGCTAAAGGAACATTTATTTCGCCTTTACGAATGACAATCCGACCTTTGGTAAAAATGATCCACTGTCCAATCTCAGTCTCGATTTCACAATCGCTGCGCTTTATCATCATAAAACTGTTATCCACCCATTAAAGATATACAAGATAAGATAACATATATTTAATTACGACAACTCAGTGGGTTCAATTTGTGTCGTATAGGCTGAGTGTTATACTAGGATGGAATGCTGGAAAATAGCAGGTGCTGGATTAATAGAAAGCGCTGATTGAAAGGATCATGAAATGTTACAGCAGTTAGAGAAGGTAAAAGTTAAATGGGGTGGCAAAAGTGACACTGTCGATAATTGGCTGTTAGCCAGACAGTCGCTGCTTGTGTCCTATTGCCATTTAGCCGGTTTAGACCAGCAAGGCGAGTCATTACCTGAAGCAAATGACATCGCTAATTTTTGTGAAAACCTAATGGATTACCTTTCCGCTGGGCACTTCGAGGTCTTTGATATGTTGGTTGACGATGAAGCAGAAGGTAAAGCGTTAAAGCAGCGTCTTTACCCAAAACTTACGCAAACCACTGACTCAGCCTTACAATTTAATGATAAATTCGCAGAGGCATTTACTATTGAACAAGCGGCCGTTTTTGACAGTGAGCTTGCGAATATTGGTGAAACTCTTGAAGAGCGCTTTGCTTTAGAGGACCAATTAATTGCACACATGTACGCCAACGTAGAGTAAATAAAGCGGGTAAACATCTGTCATTAATGACGTCATTACCAATATAATTAGTAAAATAGCCACGGTAGCAATAAATGAATAAAGCCACGCTTATCCACAAAGCTCGCGCATACTGCGAGCAAAGAGGCGCTAGATTTACCCCTCTTCGAGAGAAAGTGTACGAAATATTAGTCGCTAAGCACGGTCCAATGGGGGCCTATGAATTGCTAGATGCGCTAAAAGAGACTGAATCCGGTGCAAAACCTGCCACCGTTTACCGAGCCCTCGATTTTTTACTCGATTTCGGTTTTATTCATCGCCTTGAGTCGACCAATGCATTCGTAGCCTGTTATCATTTTGGTTGCAACCACCCTGTACAGTTTCTTATTTGCGACAGTTGTGGTGACGTTGCAGAGATACAGTCTGAAGGTTTGAAAGAAACATTAGATAGTCAGGCAGAGGCCAACGGCTTCAAAGTATCTAAACAAACAATAGAGGCGCATGGTCTTTGTGCTGATTGTCAACAAACGGAAAATACCGTTGCAAAGGAGCACACTCATGAATGCTGAGTTCGTTAATCCGTTTATTTCTGGTTTACTCAATGTATTAGAAACCATGGCGCAAACCAAACTTACGCCTGGTAAACCCAAACGCAAGCAAGGCGATGTAGCTAAAGGCGATGTGTCTGGGTTGATTGGCATGGTAGGCCCAAGTGTGCGTGGCTCTATGTCCATTACCTTTGAAGAATCTCTTGCCCTTACCATTATGGAACGCATGGTTGGCGAACGCCCTGAAAAACTTGATGCAGAAGTTGGAGATATGGTTGGCGAAGTCACTAACATGATATGCGGAGCGGCAAAACGCGACCTTGCAGATCGCGGATTTGAATTTGGAATGGCGACACCTATTGTTGTGTCTGGTAAGCAGCATACGATTAGCCATCAGGTCAGCGGCGCGAAAATCATCCTTCCGTTTATGTGCGATGAAGGATTGGCGCATTTAGAGATCTGCTTTGACAAATAATTCCTGGTACTCTGAAAAAATTACACTACCTGAATTTCCTCGTGGCTTTCATCTAGTAACAGAGTATATAATTAGCGCTTTACCCATGCTGCAACACATTGAGGTAGGTCTTCTTCATTTATGGCTTAAGCACACCAGTGCTAGCCTTACAATAAATGAAAATGCAGATCCGACTGTTAGGTCGGATATGGAGGCCTTCTTTAACTATAGTGTAAAAGAAAACTTGCCCTTTTTCCGGCATACTTACGAAGGTAGTGATGATATGCCGGCTCACTTGAAATCAAGTCTGCTGGGGTGTCAGGTTTCAATACCGGTGGAGAAAGGGAGGCTACAACTTGGTACTTGGCAGGGCATCATGCTAGGCGAGCACCGAGATATTGGCGGCCAACGAACGATTATTGCCACATTACAAGGGCTTGCGACATCGCCTATATAACAAAATGGCATATTAATTGCTTAGTACAACTAAGCACAAGCTAGAATTATCATAAATCGATAATCACTCAACGTTTAACAGGATGTGACTATGAAAAAACACTTTAAACTAGCGGCACTTTCGCTTGCCGTACTTTCATCAACTGCCTTTGCACAAGATTCTTCTGAGCCAGAATATAAAAACTGGTTCGGTATTTCTGGTCTTTATTACAACACTGATGTTGAACGTCCTACTACTGAAGTACTAGATGACGGCCAAGGCGTATCATTCGAGTACGGATTCCGCTTCACTCAAAGCTGGGCAGCACGTGTTGAATTTACTGCTTTAGAACTAGACTACGTTGGTGGTTCTAGCGATGATGGCGAAATGGTAGGTGTTGATGCACTTTACTTCATGCCTAACGATGCATGGTACTTATTCGGTGGTGTTAAACGTCAATCGGTAGGCGAATCAACCACGCTAGGTAACATCGGTATTGGTAAACACTGGGATATCGCTGAATCTGTTAAGATTGTTACAGAGATTGCTACTTACCATGACTTTGGTGAAGACTATAACGATTACAGCGTAAAACTTGGTTTAGCGATTCCTTTCGGTAAATCTACTCCTTCTGCACCTAAAGACGGTGACAATGATGGCGTAGTCGATAGCAAAGACCAGTGTCCTATGACTCCAGCTGGTGTTCGTGTTGACGCAACTGGTTGTAGCATAGATAACGACAACGACGGTGTTCTTAACAGCGTAGATCAGTGCCCTAACACGCC
Source organism: Alteromonas sp. K632G (assembly GCF_017653625.1). Taxonomy (NCBI): domain Bacteria; kingdom Pseudomonadati; phylum Pseudomonadota; class Gammaproteobacteria; order Alteromonadales; family Alteromonadaceae; genus Alteromonas; species Alteromonas sp. K632G. Next base: position 55,891 of record NZ_JAGGDM010000016.1, on the reverse strand, counting down.
AGCAGGGACTGCTGTTGACGCGAAAGGTTGTGCGCTTAAAGACGCTGACAACGATGGTGTTGTAGATGCGAAAGACATGTGCCCAGACACAGCTGCTGGCGTTAAAGTTGACGCTCAAGGTTGTACTGTATTTGACGAAGAAACAGTAGAAATTACACTACGCGTTCTTTTCGACAATGAAAGCTCAGTTGTTAAAGCACCTCGTGATCCAGAAATCTCTGAATTCGCTGAATTCATGAAGCAGTACACTAACACTACTGCGGTAATTGAAGGTCACACTTCTGCACCAGGTTCTGAAGCATACAACATGGATCTTTCAGAAGACCGTGCTGCATCTTTCAAAGAAGTAATGGTAGACATGTACGATATCGACGCTAGCCGTTTAGAAACTGTTGGTTACGGTGAGACTCGTTTACTAGATACAGCTAAAAATGCCGAAGCACATCGTGTTAACCGTCGCATCTCAGTGACTGTTAAAGATACTGTTAAGGTTCCTGAAGAGAAGTAAGCTTCCCTCAGACACAAAAAAGGCGCCTAATTGGCGCCTTTTTTATTGCTTGTTATTTCTGCTGACTTCAACACTTAGCTTTATCACCGCGCATCGGTAGTAAACGTCTCTACTTGGTTAATATTCGTCAGGCATTGCTGGACCAGCATAATTGTCAAAACGAGAGAACTGGCCTTGGAAGGTAAGACGGCTGGTTCCAATAGGACCATTCCGCTGCTTACCTATAATAATCTCTGCTACGCCCTTCTCTTCACTGTTCTCATGATAAACCTCATCACGATAGATGAACATAATAAGGTCAGCATCCTGCTCGATAGAGCCTGATTCACGCAAGTCTGAGTTTACTGGGCGTTTATCGGCCCGTTGCTCTAGGCTTCGGTTGAGTTGCGATAGGGCAACCACTGGTACTTCCAGCTCTTTTGCTAATGCTTTAAGTGAGCGGGAAATTTCAGCAATTTCTAAGGTTCTGTTATCACTGAGTGAGGGCACACGCATAAGTTGGAGGTAATCAATCATGATCAAGCTTATCCCCCCACGTTCACGAGCAAGTTTACGCGCTCGGCTTCTCACATCCATGGGTGTAAGGCCAGATGAATCATCAACAAATAATCTGTCTTTATCTTTCAACATCGCCATGGTGTTAGAAATGCGTGCCCAATCTTCGTCATCCAACTGAGCGGTACGAATTTTGGTTTGATCCACTCGGCTGAGTGATGCCAACATACGCATCATGATTTGTTCAGAAGGCATCTCTAAACTGAAGACTAATACCGGCTTTTCCTCGGACATCATGGCATTTTCAACCAAGTTCATCGCAAAGGTGGTTTTACCCATTGAAGGACGAGCAGCAACAATAATTAAGTCTGAAGGCTGCAGACCACTTGTCTTTTTATCTAAGTCGGTGAAGCCGGTAGTGACACCGGTCACTTCTTTGTTGGTTTTAACCAACACTTCAAGACGGTCGATGGTTTTACCCAATACCGCTTCTACATCGCGAGGACCTTCATTTTCACCGGTGCGGCGCTCTGCAATTTCAAATACTTTGCTTTCAGCTAAGTCGAGAATGTCAGCGCTGTCACGACCTTCAGGGTTATACCCGACTTCTGCGATTTCATGGGCTACACCAATAAGCTCCCGCGTGATTGCACGTTCACTGATAATTTGCGCATATGACACCACGTTCGCAGAACTTGGCGTATTTTTAGCTAGTTCACCGAGATAGGCAAAGCCACCTGCATTTTCAAGTTCATCGTGCTTTTCAAGCTCTTCCGATACGGTAATAAGGTCGACCGGCGCGCTTCTATTTAACAAACGAGTAATGGCGCTATAAATGGTTTGATGCGAGCGGTTATAAAAGTCGGTATCAGTAACGAGCTCCGCTACTTTGTCCCAACTTTCTGGATCAATTAGCATACTGCCAAGAACAGACTGTTCGGCCTCAATACTATGAGGAGGAACTTTCAACTTCTCTACATTATTATCGCCTTTTGGAGGGGATACCACTTACACTACCTACTCTGTTTACTTGAAGCACGGCTGACTATTATGCGCTTTTGCGCTTCGTTGAACAATGGAGTAAGAGCTCATAAATGAAGGTTAATAAAAATTATTAACCACTAGCGGAATGCAAACCTTCGTGAAGCGCTTATCTTGTAAGGGCTACTCCAACAACTTCACCACACTATGGTTAACTTATAGCGTTTTTTCAATGCGAAAAAAGGTGCCATCAAAAACGGTATAAGCAACATTATGCTCTTGAAACAAAAGCACTGAACCTAACGCCTGTGGGCCATTTTCACAGGATAGCTCTACCTGCGTAATTTTACCCTCATCGAAACCTAACGCGTTTCCCTCTATTTTGAAGCTAGCAGCCAGTTCGTCTGAATCCACTTTCTTCTCGGTATAGGTAGGAGACTCACATGCCTGCTGATTCAGTTGCGCACCATCTGAATGGTAAACCAACGAACTACCTAATACCTCTTTAGCTTCTGTGGCGCTTTGTGCAGAGATTCCTGGCTGATAAGCTTGGGTTACCACCCAGGTGCCTTCAAAGAAGGCAGGATCTTGTACTGCACACCCTAAAGTTAAAAAGCTGATACTTATCGCGCCGGCAATAAGTCCGTGAAAGCGCCAGAAGCGCTTTAAATGGCTAAGAATATTCAAAGCTATTTTCCTAATAATTGATTATTTATCGCTGTTGCGGATATCGACTTAGCCATTCTGACGCGGGTAAAAACATTAGGTTCATTAGCGTGGGGTAAATAGACGCACAATTGCGGCGGACGGATTCGTTGCGTAATTTTTGACGTTTAACTGAGTAAACGTCGATTAGCAATGTACCAATATCCTATCCTTACTTAACCTTTATATGGGGGCGTTAGTGCTTTTTTCAAGCAAAAACGCCAATGCTTTAATTCTTTCGCCTCTTGCCGCTACTGCGTATCCAAGGTAATACGCCCATTTACAGTTGAGATATCAACGTTCGCAGAACCGCCATTATTGATAAATCGCAACCAACTGCTGGGGCCATATTTTGGCTTTTTAACCGCATCGCTACTTACGTTATTAATGATTTTGCCACCTGCATGCGTCTCAATATCAAATTGTGCAGATACTTGAGGTTGAAAGCTAAAACGTAACTTCCCACCTACGGAACTGGCTTTCAGTCGCCCGTTTTCGTTTAAATGCAAGCGCGCATTCGTGGCGCCATTCACAGTGGTCACACTAAGAGAATCTATTTTCTCTAGGGTTAAATCAATACCGCCATTAACGGTTTCCACCGCTACGTCAGGGCTAGATGTACTTAACCTCAGGTCGCCATTAACGGCAACAAAAGACACACCTTCCTTACCTGAATGAACGGCCTCCACATCACCATTTACTGTTTCTACATCAAGTTTGCCTTTAACATTGTTCAACGCAATGTCACCGTTTACCGACTCTACTTTTACGCGATTACCAATATCGGTGAGCTCTACATCTCCGTTTACCACTTCAACATTTACACTTTGGACGATGTCATTTATTTGAACATCAGCATTAATCGCGGTGTAGTTCACATCGCTAGATTTAGGCACAAAAATAACCAAGTCATCCCCTTCATCTTTGTTTTTCCACCAGTGCTTGCCGCTACGCTTCACATCAACATGAATGACGATAACATTGCCACGTTGTTCAAAGATAAACTCATCAGTGTTGTCACCCAGTTCACCGGTAACGTGTACTTGAGGTTTATCCCAACCTCTAATTTCAGCGTCACCGTTGACGTGCTCTATATCAATTTTAACGCTATTTGGGACATCTAGTATGCGGTCTATTTTCTCGCCCGCATACGCAGTAAAGGCCAGCATTGTGCTACTTAAAAGTACACCATGAAAAAGTACACTGGCTAAGCTTTTGCGAATAATAGTCATAATATAACTCCTTAAATTTGTTGCCATTTGGGCGCGTGCACTCGCTCAATTAATGTGATTTGCTGTTGATATACGTGCTTTAGCATCTTTAGTAGTGCTCGATTGTTAGGATCATCTTTTAATGCTGCTTTTATCACAACAGCAGCGTCGTCTAATTCTTTTAATTGGGTTTGCCAGTTTTCACTTAATTCTGGCGCACTGTCGTAACTCGCCAGCAAAGTGGTCATCTGTTCATCTTGCTGCTCACTCAGTGCATCAACTAACGCATAACCTGCGAGCTTAGGTTGCTGCCCGCTCGTTTCACCGTTAGTAAAAACAGGCGAGAAATACCAAATAACGCTGACTAGCATGGCACTCGCTGCCATGGCCAACCATGGTGTGGTAGATAAGCGAGCAACTGTGCCGCGCTTGTCTTGGCCTGATGGCTCGTTATTTAGCCCATTTTCGTGTAGCCCATTTTCATCGGCTTTGCCGCTTACTTGGCTGTGTAGTGACAATTCAATACCACGCCATAAATCTCTTTCAGGCTCACGAGTTTTAGGTAGGTGTTGAATCTCAACCTCTAAGGCTTTATCAAACTCATTCATCTTCACACCACATCCAGGTTTTTAGCAGTTGTTTAGCGCGATGAAACTGCGCTTTGCTGGTGCCTACTGCCATATCTAACATTTGTGCAATTTCTTCATGCCTATAGCCTTCAATAGCGTGTAGTACGAATACCATTCGTGCTCTTTGTGGCAATCTAACCACTAGTGCTTCTAAATCGACTTGGCTACTGTCTGCCGCTGCGGGCATCTCCATCGCTGGACTGGTTTCAATATTAAACATACGTTGAACCCAGTTACGCTGTTTACGCAAATACGACACGGTCACATTGGCTGATACACTATGTAACCAAGTTGAAAACTGGCTTTGTCCGTCGAATCTGTCTAACTTTGACCATAACTGAATAAATACTTCTTGTGTGGCGTCTTCGGCAAGACCGCGGTCGCCTGTTAGACGCAAGCACAGTGCATACACTCGCCCGACATGGTTATGATACAAGGTTTTGTAGGCCACTTTATCACCCTGCTTAGCCGCGAGAATCACCGCGGCTTCACGCTGGCTTTCATCATCGCTAGTCAGATTGGTAACCTTTGTTAAAGTGCGCTCCATCACAATCTCATTTTTTTTCGTAAACCGATTTTTTCAACATTTTTGGCTTACCATCTTGTTATTCTTAAAAGGTTAGTCGTACCCTATGTGATAAAGGTTTAAATTAGCAAAACTTATTTTTGGAGTTTGTATGTCCTCACCCTTAAAAGTGGATGCATTATTTGCAGGTCAGCCCCAACCACTTGGCCCACGAGGTGCACCGAGTAGTATTGTAAAAAGCGCAGTTTCACAGCTAACCGTCCACCTTGATTGTACCGACGAAGATCAACAATCAAACAAGAAACTTCATGGCGGCCCCGAAAAGGTTTTGCATCAATTTAGCCCCCTTCATTACTTTACGCTACGTAAGCATTTTCCAGACGGTGAGTTTGAGCCTGGCAGTATTGGTGAAAACATCAGCGTGGATGGTATGGATGATGCCACGGTTTATATTGGCGACGTATGGAAGTTCGGTGAGGTTGTACTGCAAGTCAGTGCGCCGCGAGCCCCCTGCAGTAAAATATCCCAACGTTTTAATATTAAAAACCTAGACAGGTTTGTTGGCGAGCGAGGGATAACGGGTTGGTATTACCGCGTGCTTAACACAGGCGTTATAAATGTGGGTGATAAAGTGGAACTCGTACGCAGGGAAAGCAACACTGTTAACGTCCAAACATTAATGCATTGCACCCACATTAAAACGGATACAACACTGGCTAGAAAGCTCTCAGAACTGGAGATAATTGATGAAGAGTGGCGCTTAAAATGCTTTAAAATAGCCAACAAAGGGGACCATGCTGGCTAGTGCATTCGGCATCAGACAGACTAGAACATCACTTCCTCGTCTTCGTTTAACAAGTACAAGGGAATATCGTTGTTGAGCTTATCATTCATATGCAATAACCTAAACAAGGCCGAATGTGATGTTTTATCCCCCATTCTCCAACTTCTATTGCCATATCCCCATGGCACCACGACACGGCAGCCTAAATCCTTAGCCGCTGTTAGTGCATCTTCTGGCGTAGTATGAACTTCTCGATACCACTTCGGATCATTTTCACTGAAATAGGAAGCAATAGGTAACAAACACACATCTATGTTTCCAAAACGTTCCGCTATACTTTTGAAGTGTGGCGAATAACCTGTATCACCAGCAAAAAATAATGTTTTTCCCTGAGTTTCTAACACCCAACCACCCCACAGGGCAGCATTATTGTCCTCATAAAGAAACGGAACAATTGTCCGATTACTAAAATGATGAGCAGGCACAAAATGGATTGTAGTCTCTCCAATGACTTTCTTTGCATACCAAGCCATTTCATTTATGCGGTAATTGTTTTGGTCGAATTGCTTGGCAACGCCAAGTGGGACAAAGTATGTTGGAGTATTGCCAATAGTTTCTATGTCAGATTTGTTGAAGTGATCGTAATGGACGTGAGAATAAAGTACCGCATCCGTAGCTTGCATCACAACATCATCGGGCTCGTCAGGGATATTCCTATAAAAACCCTCTGTTACTTTAAACCCCCAATTAATAGGCCAGTCAAATTGCCCAAATACGGGGTCGATAAGGATATTTTGTTTTGTTGCGGTTTGAATGATGAAACTCGCATGACCTAGCCATTTAATATGAAAACCAGTATCTAGCGTGACCTGAGGATTATCACCTTGGTACTGGCAGTCTTGCATGAGCGAATCACAAAGTATATCGATATGGGCAGGATAGCAGTCTTCTTGACAGGTTACAGGGTATGTCTTTATGTCACTGTAAAGATTTACAAACCGATCTTGGTAACCTTCTTTTTCGCTGTACCTCACCACCGTATCAGATGACGCAATAACAGAAACATGATTAGAAGCACTACATCCGCTTAGGAAAAGCACCCAAAAGAAAATCCCAAATCTCATACCAACCTCATAATCCTTCAATAACTTATCTTAACCCAATAGGAAAATATGGGTAGGTCACTTTTAAAAATAAACGTAAGCAGGTATGAATAATTTAATATCAGACATAAAAAAACCGCTCATAAGAGCGGTTTTTCGTATACGTCAGCGCTTATGCTTCAGCAATGATGATCACTTTAATAGAAGTGGTTACATCAGAATGAAGTTGTAAGTCGATGTCATATTCGCCAGTGTCGCGAAGTGTGCCAGTAGGAAGTTTAACTTCCGCTTTAGCTACTTCAACACCAGCTGCAGTGATTGCATCAGCAATGTCACGCGTACCGATAGAACCGAAAAGTTTACCTTCGTCGCCAGCTGGCGCCGCAAGAGTTACTTCTGCAAGTTCATTTAGTTTTTCAGCACGTGCATTAGCAGCATCAAGCTGCTCAGCGATTTTCGCTTCAAGTTCAGCACGACGTGCTTCAAACTTTTCAACGTTCGCTTTAGTTGCAGGAACTGCTTTACCCTGTGGAAACAGGAAATTACGAGCGTAACCAGCTTTAACAGCTACTTGGTCGCCCAGACCGCCAAGATTGGCGACTTTATCTAGTAGGATGATGTTCATCTTAACTACCCCTTAATTACGCCAAATTACTTGTGTGAATCAGTGTACGGAAGCAACGCAAGAAAACGTGCGCGCTTAATCGCAGAAGACAGCTGACGCTGATATTTTGCGCTTGTACCAGTGATACGGCTAGGGACAATCTTACCGCTCTCTGTGATATAATTCTTAAGAGTAGCGATATCTTTATAATCGATTTCAGTCACACCATCTGCAGTGAAACGGCAGAATTTACGACGTCTGAAAAAACGAGCCATGGGTGATCTCCTTAAGCGTTATCTTCAGTGGATTCAGGTCTTCTTTCTGCGCGCTCTGTACGAGGTGCAGAATCGTCACGACGCTCACGACGCTCTTCTTTAGTCATAGGAGAAGGCTCGGTTACAGCGTTTTTAGTGCGCATTACCATGTTACGTAAGATAACGTCGTTGTAGCGGAAAGCATTTTCCAGCTCGTCAACAGCTTCAGCAGTCGCTTCAGCATTGATCAATACATAGTGGGCTTTGTGCAGCTTTTCAATTGGGTATGCCAATTGACGACGGCCCCAATCTTCTAAACGATGAATCTGACCATCGTTTTGCTTAAGAATAGTGGTATAACGTTCGATCATACCAGGTACTTGTTCACTCTGATCAGGGTGAACCATAAATACGATTTCGTAATGACGCATTATTGCTCCTTACGGTTGTAGCCTCGACAGTACAGCCAGACTGTATAGAGACAAGGAACCTAGTTAGGGTGGCTGTAAGGGCGCGGATTATACGCACATACCCGCTTTTGTACAAGCATTAATCACCGGAAAATTTTACATTTGTACGTGTTTTGATGAAATTTAGCTAGATACGCTAAATGATGGGGTAGCGGGGTTCATGGACGTTAAAAAAGGCTAAGCGCGAGGCTTAACCTTCATGCTTACAATGCTGCCTTAAATGAAAACACGGTTTCATTTTCATCTGAATGCACCATCAGACTCCCCTTATGGGCTTCCGCAATTTGCGAGGCGATAAACAATCCTAGACCTAATCCACCGGTCTTTTTGTTTTTTTCGTTTCGCCAAAATGGATGAAATAGCTTATCTATGACATCCGCACTTATTGGAGTGCCTCCGTTAGATACGCTTAATGTCAGTGTTTCTTCTTCGATATTCGCCATGACTTTGATAGGTTGCGCTGCATCGCCATGCACTATCGCATTAATCAGCAAGTTAGACAGCAACTGGCTGATACGCTCTGGGTCACATGAAAATGTGCCGTCTATAATGATATCCGCAAGTATCTCTCGGTCTGGATGCAGGCCCGAAAGTTCACTTACGGTGTGTACTAGTACACTTTTTAAATCACTTGCTGGTTTAACGTTTAATTGAATACCTTTGCCCATTTGACCATGCGTAAAGTCCATCACGCCACTAATGAGCCGCGTCATACGTTTAGCGCTATTATCCATTCGGGCCAGTACTTTTTGGGAAGTCGCATCGCTGGCGTGATCAACAAGAAAGTCGACCCCCATTTTAAGTGCCGACAAAGGTGTTCTTAAATCGTGGCCTAAAATGGCGATATATTGCTCTCGCAATTTAGCGGCAGCTTGCTCGCTGATGAGATCGGTTTCAACCGCAGCTAAACGATCGTCAACTTCCATTTGCCTCGATATTAACTCAGCAAACGACTTAATTTGACTTTCAATCTTATCTGTTTTTAAAACTGCAGGACGTGGATCTAAGCCGCATAATGTTCCAAAAAAATCGCCGTTTTGGTTGTAAATGGGAAATGAAAAGTAACTTTCAAAGCCATACATCTTAGGAATTTCACTTTGGCGATAAACATCATCTTTCTTTGCGTGTTCAATGACGATGGCTTTTGTAGATTTTCTGACTTGGCTACAAAACGTTGTTTTGATATCGAGTTGATCGCCCGGAATTAAATTGAAGTTCACTTGGTCATATACTGCGCACATTGTCCAGTTATCTTCTGTCACTCTGGCTACGCAGATAAAGCGAAGACCAGTGACATCTGATAACATTTTCATTATATGTGGTACAGCTTCTATCGATTGAATAGTGCGAATATCACGCTCAATTGAAGAACTCATTACTTCCTCTTTGTATCTAAGTCACCCATATCACGCCGACTGTCGGCACTCGATTTCCCGCTCTAGCAAGAAAGACTCTTGTGCCTAGTGATAAATTTACTGTTCTTCGTGGCTGTTTAACTAGCTACAGGCTGCAACCAATGTGAACGAAACCGGTAAATTTTTGAATATAGACATGACGATGTGAAAGCTGTTTTCCAACGTACGTTTTAAAATACATCCAAGCGTACTTGGTCACTATACTTAAGTTGTAAAAAAATAATATCAAAAAACTTTAAATACTGTTTATTTATCCAGTTAAATATTGTACAGTTTTATTGTCTATTCATTTAAGGGGACCTACCATGGCCATTACCACACAGTATGTTGTCACGCACAAAGGGGTAGAAAAATTGGTAACTACCGATAAAAAAGAAGCAGATCAGTACGATAAGATGCTCGACGCTGCCGACAACCTTGCTGAATACATTCAAGCAAAGGGCTTAGGCATTGACGATAGCATTGTTGAAGAACTCACAATTATGTTGTCGAAAAATAAAGACAAGGTGAGCAAGATTTTTAAAGGCGCGACAGCACAGAGTGTACTAGAAGATGAGAGTGCCGACGTAGTAAAGCTTAAAGCCAACGGATAAGCATAGCAGAAAAGCTCGGCGTGCTTTTAAGTGGAACGAACGTAAATAGAAAATGGTTCAAAGCACGCTAAAAAATAAACAGCACAGATTATCCTGTGCGTTTATCCGTGTTAAAACGAGCAATTAACCCGTTAACTTGATTTACGGTGTCACGAAGATCTCGACCCACTTTGAGCGAGGCTTCTGAAGACTTCTGCGTTTCTTCTGCACTATCAGCAACATCGACCAGCTGCTGATTAATATGCTCAGCCACGGTACTTTGTTCTTCTACAGCAGAAGACATTTCTACGGTAGCTGAGGCAATACCACTTACCGCATTATTGATTTCTTGTAGCGCGCCTCGGGTTTCTTCAACAATGGCACTACCGTGTTCAGCAGACACCAACCCTTCTGAAGATACCTTTACGGCCCGTTCTGTTCTATCAACAAGTTCTTGAATGATATTGTGAATTTTATCGGTGGACACCCGGGTTTTAGAAGCCAAGGTACGAACTTCATCGGCAACAACAGCAAAACCGCGTCCCTGCTCGCCAGCGCGGGCGGCTTCTATAGCGGCATTAAGTGCTAGCAGGTTTGTTTGATCAGCGATGCTAGAAATGATGCTAGCGGCTTCGCCTATATCACTGGTGGATTGGGCAAGCTCGGTAACCGTATCGGAAATCGACTCCACCGCGCCTTTTAATGACAGTATAGCCTGCATCGCTTCTTCAGCTTTGTCGTTACCCATTTGTACGTTAGTTGCGGCAGTTTTGGCACTAACAGCATTGCTCTCTACTCGCTCAGCCACTTCTTGAATAGCCTGACTCATTTGAGTTACCGCTGTGGCAATTTGCTGGGTGGCAAGATTTTGCTGAATAATCGTTTTGCTGGTTAGCTCGGCTTGGCTGTGAGTTGAAACCGCAATATCTTCCAACCCCTCAGATGCATCTTTGATGCGGGTCAACGCCGTGCGCGTACGCGCGAGTTCACAGCCTAACGCCAACTTAGCCTGAGCAATATAATCAACATCGGCATAATACGTTTGTGCCACGAGTTCATTACTATAACTAGCAGGGCTTAACGAAAGAAATTCCCGCCAATAGCTCCGACTTTTTGCCGATTGCCACGCCATCATAATCAGTAGCGCAATGAAAGTAACACCCAGGGGTACCAAACCCGCGGTAAAACCAATGGCTACCAATAATAATAAACTTACCACTATCATGGGTAACATGGGTGAAAGTGTTTGACCAAGCTTTGCAGCAAAGGGAATTGGCGATTTTCCTGCCGATAACCTGGCATATATAGCGGATGCTCGTGTTATTTCTTCATCGGCGGCATGAACCCTAACTGACTCATAACCCACCGCTTGCCCGTTTTCGTATACGGGAGTTACGAATGCTGACACCCAATAGTGGTCGCCGTTTTCTCTTCTATTTTTAACGAGTCCAGCCCAACTTTGACCCGACTCTAAAGTTCGCCACATTTCTTTAAACACACTTGAGGGCATATCCGGATGACGGATAATGTTGTGGTTTTTTCCTATCAGGTCTTCTCGATTGTACCCACTTGCCTCTACAAATTCGTCATTGCAGTGTTGTATGACACCCCGTTTGTCAGTGGAAGAGATAAGGCGGTAGTGAGAAGGGAATTTGTATTCGCGCTGGGTAACAGACTGATTTTTCTTCACTAATAAAATCCATTGCTATAGTGGTATCAAAGTAAATAGGAGAGCCCTATTCATCGGTAATTCATTAAAAGGGTAGACGATCATGGTAACAATTAATACTAAAGTAGAAAAAGAATTCGGTAATAATGAAGATTATACGAATAAAAAGATTACGCCAGTGGCAGGCGTACCTTAATTGTGGTGCCCTTATCGATTTCACTGGTCACTTCAAACTGGCCGCCGTGTTCTTCAATAATAGTCAGTGAAATAGACATACCAAGGCCGGTGCCATCACCAGGTGGTTTAGTGGTGAAAAAGGGGGTAAACATTTTGCCAATGACTTCCTCTGACATACCTTTGCCTTCGTCTTGCAACGTAATGACCGCCTCGCCTTCTAGGGATTCAACATCAAACTTAATGCATTTTCCTTCATCTGTGGCATAGATGGCGTTAGTAAGTAAGTTGACGAGTACTTGCTGTATTTGCCCAGCGTTGCCTAGTACTTCGATATCGGTTTCAGGAGGCGTGAATATGACCTTATTTTTATACTTGTGCAGGTTATTCGTGATTCGTAAGGCTGAGCTTATCGCTTCGGCAACATTAATGGCTACGCGCTTATCACCGCTAGGGTAGGAAAACCCTCTTAGCGCTTTTACGATATCGATAATTCTTTCAATACCTTCTGAGGACTCTTCAAACATTTCAGAGATAGCCTCGGCACTATCTTTTAATGAATACGTGTTTTCAAGCGCTAAATAACGGGCTTCTATTTCTCCACCCGCATCTTCACAAAGTACCTTTATTTCAGACAAAGCACTCTGGTAATCTTTAAAGATATCGCCAGCCACCGAGGTGTTGCTACGTACATAACCAATCGGATTATTAATTTCGTGGGCAATACCGGCCGCCAACTGACCTAACATGGCCATTTTATCTGCGGTTATTAGCTTTTCTTGCAGATAGCGTTGGTCTTTTTCCATCGAGGATAGGGCGGCTTTGTGATGCTTAATTTCGTGTTTAGAACTTCGGTAGCCTATACCAAATTGTAGATAGTGCTTATTTGCATCCAGCACATAAAGCATTTCTTCATCTAATTCACTGTTTTTGGTCAGTAGTGCTAGCCATGCCTGCTCGCCATTGCCCAAGTTCTGCATGAAATGTAATACGTAAGCCTCTTCATGATTGTCTGGCCTTTCAACGATATTTACACACCATTGGCTATAGTCTTCTTTAACAGACAGCGGGAGTTCATCTAACATAACCTTGGCTAAATCGCTGGCTTCAACCCAACCATTTTCTACTTGCCAAATTTTGTTGTCATCTCCTTGAACCACTTTTCCGGCTTTGGTAATGAAGGCTAAACCACAAAAGGCATCGCTGAACTCTACTGCTGACTCAATAGCGGAGAAAATGAAACTTGCCCCGCTATCGGAGGTTTTAAGGTGGGAAGCAGAGCGATTCAAAAAGATTAATTCTCGCTCTCTTTTTTTTGATTCATGCAATGCTTTACGCAAGGCTTGCGTTGCCGAATAGGCATCGCTTGAGTAGCTTTCTAAAAACCACTCAGCATTTGCCCGCGCTATCTTTTGGCGCTTAAGCTGTCGCTCAAGTAATTTTACTTGAGCTTTTAAGTCAGCAACCTCATTGGGGCTAGGGGGTATTGAAGCATCGCTCAATATATAAGCCTTTTAGTCTATACCTCTTCAAACGCATTTAGGTATATGAGAAAACAAGTTAGCTCACTATCTTGTCTAATAGCAGCATTACTTTCTCGCTAGAGCGTTCCATTTCAATCACTTTAGCTTCTAGTGTTGAAATATCACCCTCTGCTTTTGCATTAATAGCAGCTACACCAGCACGATGAACCGCTGCATGAGGTGTTTCTAAATCTCTGAATGGTGACGACTTGCCAATAGCCGCACCCTGATTTTCGCTATACCACTTTCCCAAACGACAACTCGCGTGGTCAGCAAGATCACTTGATTTTTTATCGCTGTAACCAAATAAAACCGCATATACATCTGACTTCCATACTACGTGGTCTAGCTTAACCGTTTGTATAAAGGAGCTTAACGCCCCCTCATTAATGGTCGTTTTCATGCTATCGCAATGAGAAACCATGGTTTCATAACTGCTATTAAGGGTACTAATCCCTTCTTCTAGCTCTTCGTTATTGCCTCTTAATTCGTTAACACCTGAAACTGCTTTTGCCGTAGATTGAATAATATCATTTACTAGTTCAGACACTTCTGTCGCTGATTTATTGGTTTCAGTAGCGAGTGCACGCACCTCATCGGCGACGACACTGAATCCACGACCAGCATCACCCGCACGGGCGGCTTCAATAGCAGCATTCAATGCCAGTAGGTTGGTTTGATCCGATATACTGGTAATAGTAGATACAAACTTGTTGATGTTATCCGCTGTACTTGATAACCCAGAAATGCGCTCGCTCATACTCACCATTTGGGTATTCAAACCACTCATGTCTTTGACAATTTTGGTAAGTACTTGAGAGGACTGCTCAAACAATTCATTAATGTCTGATATTGATTGATTTTCGGTGTTTATTTTTTGATAAGACCCTAATACGGTTTCTCGAATACCTTCCACTTGGTTAAAAGAGTTAACCAAGCACCGTGTTACCACATCGTCTTTACTTTTCTTTGAAGCATCGCTTAACTCGGTAACTTGCCGATGAAGTTCTGTATTTTCAGACTCTAAGGCTGATATTTTATCTAGGGCAACTTGATAGCGATTTTCAAGTTGCGTGGCCTGAGACTCTTTTTCTAAGTATTTGCTTCGAGAAACGAACATAGGGTGACCAAATTTTAATATGTGTGAAAATTCAGCATAACAGAAAAAAGCGTAACTTCACCATTCGTCGTTGGTTGAAGTTACTCGAATTTTCTGGTGGTTCCTCTAATAATCAATTTGGGCGACAAAATATGTTCCATTGTCAGTTTTCCATCGCCATAAGCCTGATTTAAAATCCAGCGAGATGCCATAGCACCAATTTCGCGCACTGGATAGTTCACGGTAGTCAGTTTAGGGGTTAGGTAACTAGCAAAGTCAACGTTATCAAATCCGATGACGGAGATATCTTCCGGTACGCGTTTACCATGCTTTCTGAGTGAGTTAATAGCACCTGATGCCATTTCATCATTTGCACAGGCGATGGCACTAAAACTTACGTTGCGACGAAACAGTTCATCCACACATTTTTCACCCGAGAAGGCTTGGAAATTACCTTCAGCCACGGACTCTTCATCAAAATAAAAATTGGCTTCTTCTAATGCTTTTTTGTGCCCAAGTAAACGATTAAAACCATCCGCTTTAAACAGTGCGCCTGCGGCGTATGCAATTTGAGTATGCCCCAAATCGATAAGGTGCTTGGTGGCTAGATATGCGCCGAGCACATTGTCTAGGCTGATACATTTTTCACCAATAGCTTCTATGTAGCGGTTAACCACAACAATAGGAACATCTTGGCTGGCAAGGTCGATAAGGTACTCATCGCTGACCGCCTCAACATGCAAAATAAGCGCATCGCAGCGGCGACTCAGCAAGGCTTCTATTTCTTTTTTCTCTAAGGCTTCGTCACTGTGCCCTGTTACCACAAACATATGTTTGTTGGCTTGCCTAAGCACTTTTTCAGAACCGGCCATCATGGCGCCAAAGAATGAGCCGTGTAATTCAGGAACCACATACCCAACGGTATGGGTTTTATTTGAGGCAAGGGAAGCCGCAATGACATTGTGTCGATAGCCAAGCTTCTCCATCGCATCAAGCACTTGCTGACGCGTTTTCTCTTTAACGGTATCTGTGTTGTTGATAACCCGAGATACTGTAGCTGACGACACGCCGGCTAATTCACTTACTTGTTTAATCGTTACCATATAGCATTAACAGTGCATACGTGCGCTGTGTATATCCTTGCTTTGCGTAATTATTGTTACGATGCGCGATGCGCATCGTCTGTGGTCAATCCAAGGCGCTGCTGAATTGCCATCATTTTTTGGTTATCTAATGTATACCAGCGCATAATAATCGCAACACCTATCGATGCAATTGCCGGCCCGATACAAAATAACGCCACAATTCCTTTTGCCACATCAGGTGAAAATGCGTCCGGTTGATAGTTAACTGATGCGAGTAACCACCCCGCAAGTGCGCCGCCCAAAGCTAGTCCAACCTTAATAAAAAAGACTACGGTTGAGTAAGTTAACCCGGTCATACGAAGCCCCGTTTTATCTTCGCCATAGTCCACCACATCAGCAATTTTTGCCCACAGTAGCGGCGTAGCCATTTGCAATATAAGGCCCCAAAGGAAATGCAGTGCAATGGCCGTAAACCACGCCTGATAAGGCACAAAATAATTTACGATACACACTGCTGCACTGGCTAACTGAAGCCAAGTGTAGACTTTGATTTTGCAAAATCGTTTAGCAATTGGGTTCGCCAACGCACAGCCTATAATGCTGCCTACCATACCCGCAGTAACAAACAATGTGGCCGATTCATGCCGCTGCAACACGTACTTCACATAGTAAAGCGCTAGCGTGTTTCGCATCACCATGCCGGTAAGTAACACAATCGCAACCATACAAAGAACACGACACTGGTCATTTTGCCAAATGGCCGCTAGCTGAGTTTTATAGGGTGCAGGCGTTTCATTGGCAGGTTTTACCCGCTCTTTAGTACCAGCAAAGCAAAGTAGAAAAAGTACCATCCCCACTATACTCATCACTATCATAGCGCGCTGATACCCAAGCGCTTCGTTGCCGCTCCCTAAGTAATCAACCAATGGCAACATAAATGATGTCACCAGCAGCCCACCACCCATTGCGAAGACAAAGCGATAAGATTGGATAGATACCCGTTCTGAAGCATCGGCACTTAGCACGCCGCCCAATGCAGAATAAGGAATATTGATGGCCGTATACATTATCATTAACAGTGCGTAGGTGATAAATGCATAGTAAAGCTTACCGTCTTCGGTAAGCCATTCAGGCGAGGTAAACGCAAGCACGCTACACAGCGCAAAAGGCAAAGCCAACCATAATAAATAGGGGCGGTATGCGCCCCACCGCGTTCTTGTTCTGTCGGCCAAAGATCCCATTAAAGGGTCGGTAACCGCATCAAATACGCGAACCAGTAAGAACATGCTCCCTACCGCTGCAGCCGGTATGCCGACAACGTCGGTGTAATAGAATGTCAAAAACAGCATGACGGTTTGAAAAATGAAATTACTTGCCGTATCGCCTAACCCGTAGGCAATCTTTTCCTTTGCACTTACCATTGGCTTCACCGTTATCTTTATTATTTTATGCTTTTAATCAATTGCGCATCTATCAGGCTGCGTTTAACGCTTTTCGTCTTTCTTCTAGCAATTGTTGTAATCTTAGTGCACTGGCTTTTAACGTTCGTTTTTGCGTATCGTAATCAACGTAAATAATACCGAAGCGTTTCTCGTAACCCAGCGCCCATTCAAAATTATCTAACAAGCTCCAAACAAAATAGCCTGTTATATTAACCCCTGCTTCAATGGCATCAGCTACCGCCTGCAAATGAGTGGTTAGATATCGAATACGCTGCTCATCGTTTACTGCCCCATCTTTTGTTAGCGTATCATCACTGGCCAAGCCATTTTCAGTGATAATAAGCGGTGGTAGTGGGTAGTCATTATGCAACTGTAGCAGCAAATCAGTTAACCCTTGCGGGTAAACTTCCCAGCCCATTGCGGTAGTTTCACTTCCCTCTGGGGCTGGCAACTGACAAGGATCTTCAGAGCCATCATCGGAAACCTTAGCGCGAGTGTAATAATTCACACCTAAGTAATCTATTTTCTCAGAAATGATATCCATATCGCCATCGAGAATATCTGGCCGGTGCGCTGCCGGAATGTCATCGATAAGAGCAGGGTAACAACCATGCATTAACGGTTTAATGTACCAGTCGTTATGATGATCATGCGCTAATTTTGTGGCACGAATATCCTTTTCATCATTAGAGTTTGGGTAAAACGGGGTAAAGTTAAGTACCACGCCAGACTCGATATTGGGTACATTTTTACGCAGTACCCGCATGCCTAAACCATGAGCCAGCAACAAATGGTGTATGGCTTTTTTACCAAACTCTTTACCCACTTTCCCTGGAGCATGAATGCCGACTTCATACCCTAAATAAGCACTACAAAAGGGTTCATTTAAGGTGGCGTATGAGAATACGTTATCACCGAAAGCTTTACTCACCACATCCACATACTCAGCAAACGCATAGGCCGTTTTTCTATTTAACCAGCCTCCTTCATCTTCTAAATACTGCGGTAAATCCCAGTGATATAGAGTGACATAAGGCTTTATGTTGTTTTGCTTTAGCTTGGCTAGCAAGGCAAGGTAGAAATCGAGCCCTTGTTGATTAACCGAACCATCTTTTTTAATAATTCGTGGCCAGCTAATGGAAAATCGATAAGCGTCTACATTTAACGAATCGATAATGCTTAAGTCTTCTTCCAAACGGTTCACATGATCACATGCCACTAGGCCATGACTACCATCGGCAATCTTTCCAGGTGTATTGCAAAACGTATCCCAAATGCTTGGCTCTCTGTTGTCTGCATCGCCCTCTATTTGAAATGACGATGTCGCAACCCCCATAGTGAAATTTGATTGCATAAAAGGAGAGCCAGGTTGGGCTAAAATTTCCATGTGTACAAAACCTTATTCGAATGTGTGTATCAGCGCCTGTCTAAAACAGACGATAAAAAATGAATATCACAGGCACTAACAATACTCAGATTGTGCAAAGCCAAGGTGTATTAGCGCTTTATATAAGATGCGCTATTGGCACTTATGTACAAAGCCGGTTATATGGAACAAAGTGTAGCATTTTATGTAAGCGCTTTCATATAGAGACGAGGAGTAATAGAGAAGAATTTTACATTTTATTCACAGAAGAACACCCAGCTAAGCACTTCGCTGGGTTTCCAATAAAGGTAGGATATCTAGCACTTACGGCGATAAAAGAACACGACGTTTCGATAGCGCGAATCTTTTAGCTCGCTTTGGGTATGTTCAATGCCGTGCGTGCATCGTTAGTCAGTTTGACAAGGGCTTTTCGAACATCGGTGGAAGTTTCACAAATGGATTCAAATGGAATGAACCAGGTCGCTTCCTCGCTACCACAATGCATACCTTCTGGAAATGCACTGTGCATAATAGGATGCTCAATATTCACGCCGATTTTATGCTGTAAAATTAACTGCATGGCATCAACATGATCTTCATTCATGTGAGTAATCATGCCTTCTGGTGAACCATGCCACTCTTGCTCTTCAACCTGCCAGTACGCTTTATCTATCCAGTGGATTTTCCCGAACCCGCCAATAAATCGCACTCGCTCAGCGCGGATAACATAAAAGTTAAAGTCATGGGTTTGCTCATAACCCTTAGCCTGTGGAAACAATCTTAGATACTGTGCTTTCACATCCGCTTTGTTAGCGAGTTCTGCGTTGCCCATAATAGTCACTCGACCATTGGCTTGAGAATCATCTTCAGCAGCATCGAAGATGGTTAAACTGACTTTATCGTTCGCTTTAATATTACGAGTGTGCAGGGCAATGTCACTAATGTAGATAATGGCATCACCGGCGGGCGTGAGGTAATAAGGAACGACCGAACCAAAGGGATACCCAGGCATTGACGTTGAATGGGTTCCTAGCACACCACTATGGTGAGTTCGGCTTAATTGTTTTGCTGAAAATGCAATGTCTTGCATGCTCATAAGAAACTCCGTCTTTTTAAATTAATGTGTAACAAACACATCGTGCTCTTGGTTACGAATAAGGTTTAATTGGGTGTGATAGCAGCGAGCTAATGTGTCTATGGTTAGCGCATTTTCAGGCCTATCATCGGCTATACACCCCTGCTCAGCCAGTAAAATCATTCTGCTGCAATAAGGTGAAATTAAATTAAGGTCGTGACTCACACATATTATGCAAAGCCCCTGTTTACTAAGACTGACCAATTGCTGCATCACCAACTTTTGATGCCGTAGGTCTAGTGCAGAGGTTGGCTCATCAAGCAGCAACAGTTTTCCAACTAAGCTGTCCTTTGGGTTTACCGGTAGTAACTGCAATATTGCTTTGCTTAAAAATACTCTTTGCCGCTCGCCCCCTGACAAGGTTTGAATATTTCGCGACAACAAGTGAGTAATGTCAAACTGCTCAGCAATCTTGCCGATAATATGATGTCGATTGTCAGGCGACTCAATAATGTGATGACGCGCTAACTGCAATATTTCATCTACTACAAACCCAAAAGGGGTAGACGCACTTTGCGCCATGACCGCGCGATAGTTTGCAAGCTTTCGCAAACCTATTTCACGTAGGGGCTCACCGTTAAACAAAAGCGTGCCTTTATCAAGCGGCGCTAGGCCGCCTATCACAGTAAGCAGGGATGATTTCCCGCAGCCGTTTTCGCCCGCAAGGGCAATAAATTCCCCCGCATTAAACACAAGACTAAGGTTGCACAATAGCTGTCGTTTTCCCCTAATAACATCGACATCAATGAGGGTGAGTAGAGTTTCATGCGTCTGTGATTCAGCGTGGTTACAGCGAGCCATTAAATACCCCTTTTTGTTGCCATAGCAGATACAAGAAAAAAGGTGCTCCTATAGCGGATGTGACAATACCTATAGGGATTTCCATTGGAATGAATAATGTACGAGCCAACGTATCGGCAACCGTTAACAACAGTGCCCCCATTAATGCACAAGCAGGAATGAGTACATTGTGATTGACGCCAGATAATGTGCGGCACATGTGCGGCACAACTAAACCCACAAACCCGATAATGCCGCACAGAGCGGTTGCTAAGGCGACAGCAAATGCCACCAACCACAGTATAATTTGCTTATAACGCGCTACATTCAGCCCCATGTAAGCCGCCTCGTTTTCACCTAGCGCCAATAAATTAAGCGCATTACGAGACATCATTAAACCTGTAATAGCGATAATGCCGGCTGCTGCCACCAGCGCGCATAAGGTCCAACTAGCGCCTGCTAAACTGCCCATAGTCCAATAGGTGATTTGGCGAAGTGCATCGTCGCTGGCCACATAGCTAATGGCGCCAATAATGGTGCCGGTGAAAGCATTTATTGCTACCCCTGCAAGTATTAGCGTAGCCACCGAGACACCTTGCGCACTATTAGCAAAACGTAACACGGTCCACACGGACAATAACGCCCCGCCAAACGCCCAAAGTGCCACCCAAACAGAGGCGAGCGCGGGTACGAGTGGCGGCACTATAGCCATGCTGACTGCTGCTGCAGCCGCGGCGCCACCGGCAATACCGATTAAACCTGGATCCGCCAATGGGTTTCTCACCAAGCCCTGCATAGCACAACCTGACACTGCCAATAGCGCCCCAATGAATAAGGTCATAATAACCCGTGGTAGTCGCAGTTCAGTAAGTACGTACCAATGCGTACTATTAAATGTAGTTGAAGCGCCAAGTGGCGTTGCCTCTCGATTAACGCCGCTTTTCTCAATAGAAGCCCCTTGAGAAAAAAACGGCCCTGTTAGCTCAGAGAGTTCATGCCACACCAACTCTCCCACATTAATCGATAAGCTGCCGCTCACAACGCCTACGTAAGCGCTGAGTACCAACAATGCACCAAGAAGTGTTAGGCCATGCCGATTGCGCCTTGCTCTTGTTGAAAGCAGGTTTACCATGACGGCTGATACATTATTTTTCTGCATCTTTTCAGGCAGCGGGTTATTTGTCACCGTGGGCTTTGTCGGCGACGCTTTTGCCAGCGGCGAGCTAGTGGCAGAGCCGTGGGTTGAGGTAGACGCTGTCACTCGAACCTTCCCATACCCTGGGTGTCTGTCTTTGTGCTTTTATCTACGCCGGTACTTTCTGCAATAGGGCTTTTAGCAATACTCACTTGAATAGCCTGCTCTTGAATGACACCATTTTGAATTGCAGACTGGGAGCTAACCGGTTCTAGCATTGGGGTATCTGCCGCTTTGATAGATAAAGCACGTAAGCCATGTTCAGCAACGGCTTTTAGCGCAATCGCAAAACGGGGGGACAATCCTAGACCAATACTGCTATCCATTGCTTTGACCAAACAATGTTGGCCCGCAAATGTTGCGGCAATAGCATGGTGTGAACACAGAGAATTCAGGGCATTTTCGCCATGCAACATATGTCCTGCTGCAAACACGACATCGGGATTTCGCATAAGCACTGACTCGGCATCCATCAATTTGTAGCCATTGAGATCGCTTGCAATATTGGTCATACCCAAGGTATCAAACAGTGCTTGCGGTACAGTTTTGGCCCCTGCCACGGTAATGCCTCTATCATTATTCGCTACCACGAAAAGCGCACTAATAGTGTTGGGGTAACCTGTACTTGCGTAAGATGCTATTGCTTCGGAATATTGCCTTTGCTGAACGTCCACTTGACGATGTAAGTCAGTAACAAGCTGCTCGGCTTTCTCTACCGCCGACACTCTGTGACCAATATCAAGTATCATCTCGCTTAAACCGTCTATGTCTTTTGAGACATGATAAACGTGTACATCAACCCCTGCTTTGGCAACTTGCTCTAACATGGGTTCTGGGCCTGTGGCACTCGCCCCTAATAGTAAAGAAGGCTGTTGGGCAAGCACGCCTTCTGTACTAAGTTGACGAAAATAGCCTAGTTTTGTTACCTCAGTCGCCGCCGCGGGAAACATACTTGTGCTGTCTGTTGCCACCACCCAATCACCCCGCCCTAGCGCGTAGATGATTTCCGTTACACTACCGCCCGCAGCAATAATTCGAGGCGTGTCAGCTTGCTGGTTTTCATGTACCGAAGATGCGGACAGTGCTGTGTGGGTATTAGGTGCTGTGTGGGTATTAGGTGCTGAGGATGTAGTGGCAGCATGAACGCTGCCACTACTTAAACACCAAAATACACTCATTACGCTTAGTACATATAGCATTTTTCTCGTGCTGAATAAGCTGGGCAATTTGGTTTTCGCCATTACTTATTCCTCGGTAACGGGATCGGCGCGGAAACTGTATGCGCCTGATGTACCGTCTTCATCGTAGTAGCTAGTTATTTGGAATTTAAATACGCTGTCGCCCGCTTGAATAAGGTATACCCCAAACTGGGAATACAGTAAGTGACTTGTGCTGTCGTAGTAGTACCAGTTGTTAGCCGTAAACGCATAGTCACTAACGGTTTCAGCACTGAAACCATAAAATGCAGCGGCTTCGGTATCTATTCCGGCATAGGTGTCAGCATCGGTACGAAGTACAGTTGCATCATCGGCAATAGACAGGGTAAATTCACCCGCTTCATCAGCGCAAGGGATAGTGATATCCCATGCATCGGTTTCAGTCACCTCTTGCTGCACATCGAAATCGATGTAAATAGGCGCAGTACAGCCTACTGCATTAACACTTAGCGATACTTCTTCTGCAAACGTGGTTTGCCCATCAAGTACACTTTGATGCATAACACCCAATGTAATTTCGCCGATACCACGCCCTTCAGTCACAATGTCAGTCACATGGAATTTGGTGTAATTTTCATCTGATGACACCACGTAGTAAGTATCGCTGGCCGCGGTCACTACATGGGTAGTGGTATCATAATTATAAAAAGTATCGCCAATAACGGCAGACTCGGTATCAGTAGAAAATGCCTCTGCATCTGGCACGTCGCTCGTTGTCACCGCTAAATAATCATCAAGTTCGCTATCAGCGGTCGCATTTAGAAATAAATCTGCCACAGCTGCGCCATTTTCGTCGTAGAAATCACTGTTGTTGGCAGTAAAGTAGACACTTACTGGCGTCTCTTGTGCTGTATTTAAAAATACCGACGTGCGTTTAAAGCCGATATCCCAGGTGGTGTCGATCGCGGCTTCTTCTTCGGTAAGCGTAACCTGGGTTTGTGTATCTAAATCAAAATAAACAGCAACAGGTTCAGATGTACTGCCTGTGCTATATGGCCCGTAAATTGTGGCCACTTCATTGCTGCTTTCACCTTCATCACCCGAGCTGTCATCTGCTTCCTCGTCACTGTCTTCACCGCTTTGGTCAGGCGTTTCAACGATTGGATCGCTACTATCAGAGCCACCACAGGCCACAAGCCCCAGAGACACAGCAAGTAATAATGCTAAGTATTTTTTATTCATGTGTTCTTTCCTTTTCTATATTGTGTGTTTAGCCGTTGGGATTAATTGAGTAAACGGCGCTATGATCTAATTCTGTTATTGTTTCTTATTGCTGGCTTTTTCTGTCTTTAGATATTGGTTCCTAAGTTCTCTATTTTTAAGTTTTTTGTTTTTAAGTACTGGATCTTTCCAGAGGGTTAGTATTGGTAACTCACGCCCAAATAAACTCGGCGAGCTGAAATAGGCCGAGCATCAAAAGCCCCCGCCGAAAGTGAATCGGGTGAGCGATGTTCATCGGTAAGGTTTTCAACCCCCAAGCGGGTTTGCCAGTGGCGAGAAAAGTCATGCTGCACCACGGCATTTAAGGTGGTGTAGCTGTCTTTCGAGGTAACGGTGTAACCAGAGGTGGGAGAAACGTCGTTTTCATGCACGCCATACAATTGAACGCTGGTATCACTTTTATCAAATTGGTAGGTCACTGAGGCTTTCACTAAATGAGTGGGCCGTTCGGGCAAGCGCTCAGAATCACCATCTTCGGCATGTAAGTAGCTATAGTTAAGTTGCCACTGCCAGTTATCGTTTTGCGCGCTTACGCTCAAATCAGCACCGTAAAGCGTGGCTTCATCGAGGTTTTCGTACACAGAGATATCAAGTCCGGCCTCTTGTGATGCTTCTACATCTACCGCGGTGGTAATAAAGTCTTCTGCTTCTGTGTAATGAAAATCGATATCGGCCTGATACCACCATCGACTTTGTTTCGGAGTTAATCGCCCATTCAATCCTACATTGGCGCTTAGCGCCGTTTCTGGCACAAGGTCTTCATTGCCCAATACCATGTAACCTAGGTTGCTGTGATCGAACACGTAGTAACGCTCTTTTAAATTAGGTACTCGATAACTGGTACCACCGCCGCCACGTACTTGTAGTGTGGTTTCATCAAGTTTCCAGCTTTGACTACCACTGAGCTTTGCTGCCGTATGCCAACCAAAATCAGAATCATTTTGTACTCGAAGGCCCAATAAGGCTTGAGTATCGTTTTGCTGCCAATTGGCTTGCAAGTACGCTTCGGTACTTTCTCGGCTAACATCGTCAACTTCTACCGTTCCCGTTGCCACATTTTGCTGGTCTAAGTTATCAGCATGGGCTACCAACCCCCCTACCCACTCAACATCACCCAAATATAGAATTTTCTGCGCCTCAATTTCCGCTAATTGAATATCGGTTTGGCGCAAGCCATTGGTATTACCACTTTGTTCATCGTGAGACAAATAGCGCCCATTAACATGCCAATTCTGCTGTTCAGCAAGTTTTACATCGTGCTGCCATTGGGTAACGCTAGACACATAACTAATAATGCTAGCTTGCCCTGGAATAGAGGACTGAGGTTTGTCTTTCTGTTCATCTAGCCATTGGCCTTTGTAACTAAAACCGAGGTCATTGATACCTGTTGATAAGGAAAACTGCACGAAGGATTTATCCACCGCACCACCATCTTGAGACACGGTATCAGGGTCATAATCGAAGCCGAGGTTCGTAATATGCTGTGCGGTCAATCCTAGCTGCCAGTGCTTTATCTCTTTAGCCGCGCTAACCTTAGCCGTGTGCCCTAGGGTATCGCTGTCGAGCCCATCATCACTGTAGTGAGAAAGTTCATAGTCGGCGGATAACTGTGAGCCTTCTGGCACATCAGTAATAATATTGATAACGCCCCCCATGGCTGAACTACCGTAAAGAACCGATGCTGCGCCGCGTACAATTTCAATCTGTCGAATGTTGGCAACGCTAATTTGATCTAAGTCGACAGAAGAGCCTGTAGGAGAGATAACTGGCTGTCCGTTAATTAACACCAACACATGGTCGCCGTTAAACCCATTCAGCTGTACGTTGTAGCCGTCTTTTTGGCTGCGCCGAACTACCACACCGGGCATCACTTCTAACACTTGCCTTAACGTTCCCTTGCTAAGCCTGGAAATTTCCGCTTTATCTACCACATCGATTTTTACCGGTGATGCACCTAAAAGCTTGGGTGTACGTGTTCCCGTTACCACAACGCGTTCAACCGGCGCCTCGGTTTCGGCTAGGGCGTATGTTGGCAGTAGCGTGCTCGCTAATAGCAAAGTAACAGTGTAAGAATGATTCATTTAATTTACTTTCTAATCAATAATGCAAATGATAACAATTTGTATTTGATCTTATTTATTTGAAGAGAAAAAGCAAGTGCTATTGGTAAATAATATTAACTATGCAACGTCAAACTATTAAAAAGGCAGGAGAACACAGCAGGTAATTGTAATATTTAAATAAAAATGTAAACGCATACAATCAAATAATGTAAGCGCTTGCATTTTCATTTTCGCCCCCTATACTGACCAACAAAGTGTTAACAAATACCGAACCAATTCGTTAACGCAAAGTAACCAACAAGCCAAATGCGAACACGAAATTTCGTTTACTAACAAGTGAATTCAGGGCGTTACCTATGAATCAAACAATAAAAACCACGGCTGGGTCTACAACCACCAGTCAACTTGCGTTAGCTACGTTAACGTCGTTATTTTTTATGTGGGGTTTTATTACCGCACTTAACGATATTCTGATCCCCCATTTGAAAGCGTTATTCTCGCTTTCTTATACTCAAGCTATGCTGGTGCAATCGTGCTTCTTTGGCGCCTACTTTCTTATTTCTATTCCAGCCGGAAAGTTAGTGAGTGCGACCGGATATCAAAAAGGCATTGGTGTGGGGTTAATCACAGCAGCAGTGGGCTGTGTGCTATTTATTCCTTCAGCGCTTTTCACTCAGTATTGGATGTTCTTAGGGGCATTGTTTGTATTAGCTTCAGGTATCACTATTTTGCAAGTGGCTGCAAACCCCTTGGTAACCATTATGGGTAACCCAGATACCGCTTCTAGTCGACTCACCATGACCCAAGGGTTTAACTCGTTGGGTACTACAGTCGCGCCAATTATTGGTGGCATCGTATTATTTGGTGCCCATGAAGGAATGGAAAACGCAGCAGTAGATGCAAATGCGGTAGTCCTTCCCTATTTAACATTGGCCGCTGTATTAGTGGCCATGGCTGTGGTTATGGTTAAAGTGAAGCTTCCCTCACCCACGCACAGTGAAATGGATGTCGCTACCACGACAGATACCGGTTTATTAAAACATCGCCACCTGTCATTGGGTGCGCTAGGTTTATTTTTATACGTAGGCGCTGAAGTTGCGATTGGCAGCTTTTTAGTCAACTACTTTGGACTAGAAAGCATTAAAGGCATGAGCGAAAGCCAAGCATCTAAGTACATAGCCTATTATTGGGGTGGCGCTATGGTAGGGCGTTTCATTGGCGCCGCGGTAATGCAAAAAGTGGCCGCGGGCAAACTACTGGCCGTAAACTCATTTGCCTCATGCACACTTATAATTGTTTCGGTATTCAGCAGCGGTAATATCGCCATGTGGACTATTTTAGCGGTAGGACTTTGTAACTCTATCATGTTCCCCACCATTTTCAGTCTTGCACTTAAAGGGCTAGGCCAAAAAACAGCACAAGCCTCTGGCATGTTGTGTTTAGCCATAGTGGGCGGCGCTATTGTACCACTGCTGCAAGGTGTTATTGCTGACAACGTGGGTGTTCAACTTTCTTTCTTATTGCCGGTTATTTGCTATTTATATATTGCTTATTACGGGCTTCGTGGTGCTACCGTTAACTTGGCTGCTAGCCACAAATAAACAAGGGATTTTTATGAAACTAAGTTCATATTCATTAATTGCCGCAGCATTGGTTATGGCAGGTTGTCAGCCAGCGACAGACGAGGCTAGCACGCCGAAAACTGAGCTGACTGAGCAAGCATCACAAAAATCAGTACCCGACTTTTGGCCTGAAATTACCTTTAGTACAGAAAACAGCGAAGCGGTGGAAGCTAAAGTAGACGAAATCTTATCTACTATGACCCTTGAGCAAAAAGTGGCGCAAACTATACAGCCTGAAATTCGCGATGTGACTCTAGAAGACATGCGTACCTACGGGTTTGGTTCGTACTTAAATGGCGGTGGTGCATTTCCCAATAATGATAAGCACGCTACACCTCAAGATTGGATTGCCATTGCCGATGCCATGTATCAAGCATCAATAGACGACTCTGTTGACGGAAGCACCATTCCAACCATGTGGGGAACCGATGCAGTACATGGTCACAACAACGTCATTGGCGCTACCTTGTTTCCACATAATATTGGTTTGGGTGCGATGAACGACCCTGCCATTATCACTCAAATTGCCGAAGCGACTGCCAAAGAAGTACGTGCGACTGGCATTGATTGGATATTCGCGCCAACTGTTGCGGTAGCCCGTGATGATCGTTGGGGAAGAACCTATGAAAGCTATTCAGAAGACCCTGCCATTGTAGGCGCTTATGCCAAGGCTATTGTATCTGGCATGCAAGGCGATATTGCCAGTGGCAGCATTGACGATAACCATGTTATCTCAACGGTAAAGCACTTTATTGGTGATGGCGGAACACAAGGTGGCGACGATCAAGGTAACAACATTGCCGACGAAGAAACCTTATTTCGCATTCACGCACAAGGCTACGTTGAAGGCTTAAATGCTGGCTCACAGTCGGTAATGGCCTCATTCAACAGCTGGCATGGCAAGAAAATTCACGGCAGCAAATATTTACTTACTGATGTGCTAAAAGACAAAATGGGCTTTGACGGCTTTGTAGTCGGTGATTGGAATGGTCACGGTCAAATTGAAGGCTGTACTAACGAAAGCTGCCCACAAGCTATGAATGCAGGGCTTGATGTCTTTATGGTGCCTACCAGTGCTTGGAAACCTTTGTACGAAAACACCATTGCACAGGTCAAATCTGGTGTTATCCCACAGTCTCGTTTAGACGATGCGGTACGCCGCGTATTGCGGGTTAAAGTGCGCATGGGTCTGTTTGAGCAACCTTCTCCGGCTAACCGTGCGTTATCAGGCAATAGCGAGATTATTGGTGCACAAGCTCATCGCGATATTGCTCGTTCAGCGGTTCGAAAGTCGCTAGTGATGCTTAAAAACCAAGATAACTTGCTGCCCCTAGCGCCAAATATGAACGTGGTTGTTGCTGGCGATGCTGCCCATAATATAGGTAAGCAATCAGGCGGCTGGACTATAACGTGGCAAGGCACGGGTAATAAAAATAGTGACTTCCCAGGTGCAACCTCTATTTTTGAGGGTATTGAGCAAGCGGTTAGCGAAGCGGGCGGAACGGCTACGCTATTTGAAGGAACAGCGTTTGAAGCGGGTGTGATTGAAACCGCTTCAAAAGCAAAACCTGATGTGGCGATTATCGTATTTGGTGAAAATCCTTATGCTGAAGGCAATGGCGATATTTCAAATGTTGAATATCAACGTGGCGACAAGTCAGATCTTGCGC
This sequence comes from Alteromonas sp. K632G, assembly GCF_017653625.1. Classification (NCBI taxonomy): domain Bacteria; kingdom Pseudomonadati; phylum Pseudomonadota; class Gammaproteobacteria; order Alteromonadales; family Alteromonadaceae; genus Alteromonas; species Alteromonas sp. K632G. Next base: position 26,373 of record NZ_JAGGDM010000016.1, on the reverse strand, counting down.
TGTTGAAATCTTTCCAGGGCCAAGGTATTCCTGTGGTGTCTGTTTTCATTACCGGCCGTCCATTGTGGGTAAACCCAGAAATTAACGCCAGTGATGCATTTGTAGTAGCCTGGTTACCTGGCTCTGAAGGCCAAGGTGTTGCCGATGTATTGTTCACCAAGAAAAACGGTGACATAAAATACCCTATGCACGGTAAATTGTCATTTTCATGGCCAGCAACGCCGACCCAAATTGTGAACAAAGATGATGGTGAAACTGCACAGTTTGCATATGGCTATGGATTAGCGTTCGGCGAGTCTGATCCTATCGAAGCGCCGCTGTCTGAGTCGACTGGCGTTGATGCAAACGCACCGTTACCTGCTCATGATATTTACGTACTTTCTACACAAAAGCCTTGGCAACTAATGATTAAAGACGCCTCGGGTGATACTAGGGTAGCAAGCAATACGGTGAAATCTGAAGGCGCAAGTGTACGTACCACCGACCGCATGGTGCAAGAAGATAGCCTATCGCTAACGTTTACTGACAAAGCGACTGTAGGCTTCTATTCGCCCTTCCCTGAAGATATGCGTGATTACAGTGAAGATGGATCGGCACTTGTGCTTGATGTGAAATTAGCAGAAGGCCTAGATAACCTTAGTGTGTCTATTGGTTGTAGTAGTCGTGATTGCGGTGTGTCGTTGCCGTTAAATAGCTTCGCGGCGAATTCAAACGAATGGCAAACGGTTGTTATTCCTTCACGCTGTTTCGTAGAAGCAGGCGCGTCATTTGCTGAGCTTTTCTCACCATTTGCGCTTAACGCTAACGCGTCGGCATCGTTATTGGTATCTAATGTACGCTTTGAAGCAAATGCTCCTAGTGATGATGCGCTAATGTCAGACATTGCGTGCCCATAGCGAGTGATTGCTGGGCTAGCGAGTTAATGTTTAGTTTAGCTGGGCTTAGCTTCGCCTATCTGGGCTTAAGTTAACCTTACCTAGCATCTAGATTACAAACATCAAAAACGGGAGCATAGGCTCCCGTTTTTGATGTTTGTAAACTAGGTGTTTTAGTTTTTAGCCGCGATGAAACTAGTCTGATCCTTGTGGCATTAGATGAGCTGGAATAGGTGCACGTCGACTTTGGATTTTGGGCCCATACCACGTCGTAAGGTAATCTAAGATGACAGGTTCAGCCTCACCTAAGGGCCATAACTTTTGTGTGCTTTGCATCCAGCGAATAGTTTCAAGCCAACGTTCGCGGCTCATTTGATTTTGCGAAATAAGCTTAGCGGAATGACAGGCAGTACAGTGTGCAGCCACCATATTATGCCCCGTAGCATCAACAAGCCCTGTCGCGGGGTTGAGCTTATGTTCGTTAGCTAGCGTTACTAGTGATGTAGCACATAACACCGATAGCATTAGCGCGCTTCTCTGCCTGCTCATTGGCTACACTACCTTTACTGCAATGCGATGACACGCATTGTTTAAGTAACCTTTGGGGTTCCAACCAGGTAACACCATTGGCTGAGAACGGCCATTTGCATCTTCAGCTCGCGCCCAAATTTCATAGTAGCCAGCCTGCTTGAAGTTAATTTCTGAATTAAAGTGCTGCCAAGCATGCCTATTAACTGGCTTCGACAAAGTACTTTGTTGCCAAGTTTGCCCAAAATCAATTGAGGTGAACACCTTGGCTATTGAAGCTTCGCCGCTCCATGCATGCCCGCGTACTGCCAACGCTTTGCCCTTGTTGTGCTCGGCACCGGACTTGGGGTGGGTAATCAAGGATTTCACCGGCATGGCTTCAATAATACACATTTCGTCTTCTGGCACACTCGTGCCTGGTGCGACTGGTTTGCACGGCACACGATAGGCATTGCCGCCCATTTTCGCGCCATCGTGTACCCGATCGCGAATAACAATTTTAGACAGCCACTTACCCGATGTGGAAGCAGGCCAACCGCCAAACATTAACCGCATAGGGAAGCCGTTCATAAGCGGTAACGGTTCGCCATTCATTTCAAAAGCAATTAACGATTCATCTTCTAGCGCTTTGCCAATAGGTACGCCACGAGAGATAGCTGCTTTGCCCGGCGTTCGACTCAAATGCAAGTCTTCACCGTAGTAACCAATGTAGACAGCATCATCTTTGATACCTACTGCGTTAAGTACGTCTTTTAAACGTACTCCCGTCCATGACGGGCAGCCTACCGCGCCGGTAGTCCATTGATTTCCGCTGGCCGCAGGCGAAAATTCAGCTCTACCATTACCGCCACACTCAAGCGTTAATTGATAGGTGTAGTGTTTAAAATTGGCTTTAAGCTCACTTAACGTGAAAGTGCGTGATGTTGCTGCCGACTCCCCTTCAATAGTGAGTGTCCACGCATTTTCATCAAAATCTTTAGGCGTTATTTCAGGTACAATCCCGTTGTTTCGCACAAATAATTTCGACGCTGGCGTAATCTTATCGTCAAGTAAATGCGCGGGTGTTTCGGCGTTAATAGGCCTGTCGTTTAATACCACTAACCCGTCTTTACCTTCAATGCTAAAGGGCGTTTCTGTCTGTGCTAATGCTGCGGGAATAAGCCCTGCTGGCATAAAACGGCCATAAACAATTTCTGCGCCTAGTAATAATGAGAGGGTTTTAAATCCTGATAGAAAACCACGGCGTGTAAGGCCATCGGTTTTTCTGCCAAATACCTGTTCGTCGGCGGCGATAGGATTTTCGGCGTAAAGGGCATGTATACCGGTTTTGTTTACTAAAGGCTGTTGGTCTGATGATTCAGAATGCGTGCTCACACCCTGCTTAGATTTGTTTGAGATAGGCACGCATTGCCTCCTTTACGAGTGCATTTTTGACGAAAAACTAACTTAAAAAAGCTAACTCAAGAACTAGTTCAAAAACAGATAACCTAAAATAAGCAAAGCTATCCACAGGGTTTCAGTCACAATAAGTACAATAGGTAACATGCCCACTTCAGCCAATTTACCTAAGTTTGATTTCATACCGATGGCAGTAATTGATACCACAAGGAAAAAGCGTGATATCTGTGAACCTGAATCGATAACCACTTCAGGTAGGGTAACAAAACTATTTAATAGCATAAGAGCCACAAAACCCACTAAGAACACGGGTAGTTTAGGCATCTCGCCATCGAGATCCTGCACGCTGCTGTGTGCACGTTTTACTATCACCATCATGATCATAACAACAGGCAATAACATGGCAACTCGCACGAGTTTAGTGAGCGTAGCCATATCGCCGGCATCTTCAGATACCGAATAACCGGCCCCTACCACTTGGGCCACATCATGAATAGTACCGCCTAGGAAAATACCCGCTTCGGTATCGTTCATGTTTAGCTGACCTGCGATAATCGGGTAAACAATCATAGCGATAGTCGACATGGCCGTTACACCAATCACCGTGAGCAAAGTATCTCGTTCATGGTTTTTGCCAGCAGGCAGAATAGTAGAAATCGCTAATGCCGCAGAGGCGCCACAAATGGCTACCGAGCCGCCAGTTAGTGCGCCAAAGCGTTTCTGCATTCCTACGCTTTTTGCCATTACCACGCCCAACACTATGGTTGAGAAAATAGCAAAGGCAAGCATTGCCGCAGTTTGCCAACCGAGTACGACTAAGTCGTCCAAAGCAATGCGCAAACCAAGCAGCACTACACCGGCACGCAATAGCGTGCTGGCAGTGAAATCAATGCCGCATTTGCACACCCCATCGGCCTGATACAAAAATGAGATTGCCATACCCAGTAACAGCGCGAACAACATGGCAGGGGCGCCATAATGCTCACTTAAAAAAAGCGCTGCCATACCGGTTATTGTAGCAATACCAAAACCAGGCCAAATCGATTTACACTTTGCGGCAAACTCGGTCATAACAATTAACGCTCAGCAGCAACAAGTGCCACTAACACTTGGCGCTTTCTTTCACCCGAGAAGGGACGGCGGCCATGCATCGCACGATAGTTATCAACCAAGGCAACATCACCGTCTTGCCACTCGAGGTCGAAAGTAAACTGCTGCGACAATTCAGCAATTCGCTCTAACCCTTCTTTTGGAATAGCAGAGCCATCGCCAAAGGTGATGGCTGAAGATGGATTTTCACGCACACCTTTCCACCCCATGTAAGCCGCGATTAATTGGTTATAAAATGAATGTGAACCATCGCCTAAATCAATAACCGCGGGTAACTCAGGAGTAACGGCGCGTAAGCTACCATCTTCCAACCATTCCCAGCTGTAGCCGAGCTCTTTTAATTTGGCTTCGCCTTCTGCTGTACTTTTTACACTTAACGTGCTTTTCCAGCTGCGGCCTTGACCAGAATTAGCATCATCGGCAGCAGGCATGGTGGTAGTGTACTTCAAGCCTTTTTCAGCAAAATCGCTAGCAAGCGTTGGGTTTTCAGCCTTTAATGCTTCAAACAATTTATCTGAACGGCATAAGGGTGTCGCACCACCCTCGTCGGCTGCTGACTGGCAGTAAAAGAATACTTTGCTAGGTGAAATTGGCGTTTGTGCCATTTCGTGATGTAAGAAAATTTCTACATCTTTAGGCGCTTCGTTTGCAGTAAAAACCCGTTCTGTGAAATTAATGCGAACTGCATTAGATAGCGACTCTTTGTAGGTGAAGTTTGCATAACCAAAACCGGCTGAAAAAATATCAAAGGTTTCCGCAGAGTTTAAAGGAAACCCTCTAAACAACAACGCCCCCGATATGGCGAGTTGTGCTTCTAGCTCAGCCTGATTTTGTTGAATAAACATCACCGTTTCTTCAACGGTTTTACAGCCATCGTTATTCACCACAATTTGCGGGAAGACTTGACCGTTATAGCGGTGTTGGGTTGGCACATTGGCATATTCGATTGCGTTGCTCATAGTACTCTCCTAGTCGTAAATAGGGTGGAAACGATTAAAGGCTGCTTCACAGAAGTGCCCCGGATCGTTAAAACGTCGATTCATGTTAAGCGCACAAATAGCCTGCATTTCTTCGTCGGTAAGTTCAAAATCAAACAACGCTAAGTTCTCACGCATTCTTTCAGGCTTCGACGTTTTAGGGATAATGGCATTGCCACGTTGTACGCCCCAGCGAAGTACCACTTGTGCAGGTGTTCTTCCATGAGCCGTAGCTGCTTTTTTCACGACGTCTTGCTCTAGTACCGACTCCGTTTTATCCGCCATTTCTAGCTCAAGATAAGACAGTGCACCAAGTGGCGAGAACGCAGTAACGTTCATGTCGTAGTCTTTCGCTAAACGAATCAATCGTTCTTGTGTTAGGTAAGGGTGTGACTCAATTTGCAACATGGCAGGCTTGATACGGGCATAGCTCATTAGGTCGTGAAGTAGCCCAGTGTTGTAATTACACACACCAATACGGCTTACTTTTTTGCTATCTACCAAACTTTCCATGGCTTCCCATGTTTTATAAAGTGGAACAGGCGCCAACTCCATCGTTGGGTTCTCTTGCGTAGTATCGTAAAACCACTCTGGTGGATAACGAGTTTCAATAGGTACAAACTTTTGCGCTATTGGGAAATGAATAAGGTACAAGTCGATATAATCTAGCTGTAAATCGCTCAATGTTTTTTCAAGTGCTAGCGGCACATGCTCTGGCGCGTGGAAGGTATTCCAAAGCTTAGATGTGATCCAAAGCTCTTCACGGGTACAAAGACCATCTTTAATAGCACGCTGAATACCTTCGCCCACTTCTTTTTCATTACCATAATCAGCGGCACAGTCTAAATGACGATAGCCTGCCTTTATGGCCTCGTATGCTGTATCAGCACAAATGGCGGTATCTACCTTCCAGAAACCAAACCCAACCTCAGGAATTTTCTCTAACGCGTTCATATCTTTAATCCTGTTTAATAAAAAAGACTTTAGTCTTGTATAAGACATAAGTTATTATAGGACGCATGCCATGTCAACAAAGTGTTAACAAAATAAATTGGGCACTCACTTTTTGATACTCGCGAAGTGGTTTTTGTGTTTATAACGAAGTGACGTTATTGAATGACGGTCTACCGAAGCCCTTATTTTGTAGGTATAACTTTAAAGGTCCCTGGTTTTAAAGGCATCGCTATTAAAGCGTAGAATGCTGATAGGAGCTGCATTAAAAGTAGCAGCAATATGTACAGAGTGTGGCGATTTAAAAAGGTTGTGCGCTAAGCGAGTAGAAGGGTTGCTAGCCCTGATTTAATCGAGCTCTACTTGGTAATGATAGTGATCGCTCCTACATTTGCTTTCGCGATATTCAATCAGTTTACCGTCTATAGACTCTGTCACCCGTGTTACCAGCAACAACGGCTCGCCGGCCTTTATTTGTAGTAGCTTGGCATCGTTATCTGAGGCCAGTACCGCTTTAATACCGTCTCGGGTTTTAAAGACGGTTTGATTAAAATCTGTTTGGTAAAAATGGTATAAGGTATGTGGAATATCTTTGCGTTCGTGCATACCGGCAAAGTATTTAGCAGGCAGGAAAATCGTTTCCAGCATACAAAACTCGTTATCTAAAATGCGGCGACGTTCAAGTTTTGTCACTCGCTCTTTACCGGATAGATTTAGCGCGGTTTGTACGTTTTTATCTGGGGATATGAGTTCTATGCCAAGCAGCTCGGCTTTGGGTAGGTCTGCCCCCTTGCCATCAGCTTGCAACGGGAAAAATCGAAACAGGGCATCTTGTGCAGTATGCTCGGAAACGAAGGTACCTACACCCTGGCGACGTGTTACAATTTTCGTGTCGGTAAGCAAGGTTAACGCTTTACGAACTGTGCCTTGGCTAACGTTAAATTCATCAGCTAGTCTGAACTCGCTTGGCAACATTTCACCAGGCTGCCACCGGCGCTCCACAATGAGCTGCTTTATATACTCGGCAACTTGCTGATAGAGCGGTTGGAACGCAAGACTGGGACCACTTAGTTTGTGGTCGAACTGAGATGAAGACATGAAACCCTAACCTAATGCTTAATTTTTGTTGTTATATCATACACAAGAGTTATAGCGCATTTTTGATGTAAATCACACTCAACTACAGGTGTAGATGCAAAATGTTACTTGAAACCCTAGTCCCTATGTTCATTCTATTGGGCTTTGCTACTGTACTGCAAACCTTAAGTGGGTTTGGCTTTGGGTTAATGGTGGTATCTAGTTTTACCTTGTTTAATTTACTTCCCCTTACCGCCACCACTTTTTTAATTAGCGCTTTAGGGTTAGTTAACTCAACCAGTATTGTCTTGAAGAATGTTCACCTTATCCACCGCAAAGCCTTCACGCTTGTGTTGATTGGTGGCATACCTTTTATCGCAGTAGGCTATGCTCTGCTTGAATACCTTTCCGCTGGATTGTCGATTTGGTTAAATATTCTGCTTGGGCTGGCAATATTAACCTGCTGTTTGCTACTTATTGTGAAAAGAAGCCAATCTGCTGCCTCAGGCAAAGGGTGGGGCTTTTTGGTGTCTGGTGCATTGGGCGGCATATTAGGCGGGTTATTTTCTACTTTTGGGCCACCTGTTGTATTTCAGTGTTATCGCCAGAATTGGTCTGTGCACGAAGTGCGATATACCCTGCTTGCAATCTTTAGTGTTACCGCGCTTATCCGTTTAGCCATGGTACCTTTTGGGACACTGCCCGATCATACTACGGTTGTATCTACCCTCTTTGCTATCCCCCTGATCTTAATCTTTACGCGCATTGGTAGGCTACTAGCTGCGCGAGTTGAACCAAGCGTGGTAAGATTACTGGCCATTAGTACATTAGCGCTTAGTGGGCTAACCTTGATTCTTCAAAACGTGCCCCACGTGTTTAACTAAACACAGGCTAGAAGCATCAACTGATAGCAATAACGCCATTCGCCGTTTCTCATACAACCCACACTTGTAATATTTTGCACTGAAAAGTGTAATTGCTCGTTGACAGCCAAGTTACATTTCATTAACTTATGTCTTATATAAGACACGAAGAGTGAAGTGATATGAGTAATGCATTTTCGGTAACCGAGCCAGACTGGAACAGCATAAAGGCGGCAGACATTACCGCGAGCCCTTATCTGAAAGACGATCATCACCTAGCGGTGCCTACCCAATATGGCAGTTTACTATTTTCTATCAGCCAATTCGGCCTACGTATTCAGTAAGGTGGAGAAAATGCCACGTTAGATGATGGCTTTGACTATGGCATGCTTATTACTACGCCAGATACTCAGCAACTGGTTTTCACAGGCGATGAGCAACACTGCACCGTTAATGCAGGAGACTATCGTTTAGCGCTTTTTTCTGCTCCACTTCATTTCAAACTTTATCGAAACGATATTGTAGTACAAGAATCGGCTACCGACGGTCACTTTGTGCGCCAACATCGCCTACCGCCTTTCGCGAAAACCGATGCGGGCTGGATTGTTTGCCTAGAACTTGGCGACGATGAATCCATATACGGCTTAGGTGAAAAGTGGGGCAAGCTAGATAAACGCGGCCAGTTGGTTCGTTCATATAATCATGATGCACTTGGCGTAAACACGGAAAAGTCTTATAAAAATACCCCTTACGCTTGGAGCCCTGAAGGCTGGAACCTTTTTGTTCACACGCCAACGCCGGTTACGCACGGTGTGGGCTATGCGCCTTGGTCGCAGCGGGCATACGTTTGCGTGGTAGAAGACACCTTGCTAGATATGTTCTTGTATCATTGTGATAGCCCGGCGAAAAGTATTCATACTTACAGTAGCTTAACCGGCTTTGCCCCTGTTCCACCAAAGTGGAGCCTAGGCGTTATTCTTTCCAAGGCCTACTATAAAGACTCACAAGAGCTATTAGCTGTTGCCCGCGAAGTGCGTGAAAAGAACATGCCTTGCGACGTCATTACGCTAGATGGCCGAGCGTGGCAAGACACCGATACCCGTTTTGCATTTGAATGGGACCCAACTCGCTATGCCGATCCTAAGCCGGTTCTTGATGAACTAAAAGCAATGGACTTTAAAATTTGCGTATGGGAATACCCCATGATTTCAGTGAAAAATCCACTGTACGCAAAGGCCGCTGAAAAAGGCTGGTTAATTAAAGACAAACGCACGGGCGAAGCTTATCGCTACGAATGGGATTTAAGCCCCTTCGGTGAAGTACTTACGCCACTACCTGATTCAGGTATTTTAGATTTCACCCACCCTGACGCTTACGAATTTTGGAAAGAATCACACAAGCCTCTGTTCGAATTGGGTGTTGATATGATTAAAGCCGACTTTGGTGAGCAGTTAGAAGATGACAACATGCTCTCTTACAGTGGTGACTCAGGTGACCGCCTGCATAACGTATACAGCATGCTGTATAACCGCTGCGTGTACGAAGCGGCTGAGAAATACTGTAAAACCGGGCCATTTCTGTTCAGTCGTTCAGCATGGACCGGCAGCCAACGTTTTCCTGCCCAGTGGGGCGGCGATCCTCAAGCAGACTGGCATGGTCTAGCTGCGAGTATCCGCGGTAGCTTATCTTGGGGCATGTCGGGTGGTCCATTCTTCGCCACCGACATAGGCGGGTTCTATAAAGATACCCGCGACGCTGAACTCTACGTTCGCTGGGCACAGGCATCAGTATTCTCTGCTCACATGCGCCTGCATGGCATTGGCCCTCGCGAACCTTGGTCATACGGTGAAGCAGCGTCTGATGCTGTCTTTAATGCGCTAAAGCTGCGTTACCGCTTACTGCCTTATTTAGAAAAAGCTACGCAACAAGCCAGTGAAACCGGCTTACCAGTGCAGCGTTCTATGGCACTCGCTTTCCCTAACGACCCACTTGCTAGCCAGTTTGAGCAACAATTCATGTGCGGCGAAAGCTTGTTAGTGGTGCCTTGTATTGTGCCTGGCGGTAAAGTGAAGTTCTATTTACCAGAAGGTGATTGGGTTCGTTTTAATGCTGCTAGCACTTCACCTACCGACGAAGACACTTACCAAGGCGGTAAGTACTACGAGCAAATCCTAGGTTTGAATGAGCTGGCGGTATTTGTTCGCAAAGGTGAGCAAGTGGTTTTAGGCCCTGAGGTAGAACATACCGAAATGGATATGTCTGCTACCACTATGTGGCCGTAATAGTCGTCGGAGTATTAGCATGAATGTGACGCTTACCTTACTGACCTGCATGGCCTTTATGGCCGTGGTCGCCATTATTTCGTACATGAAAACGAAAGGCGAAGTGAATACCCAAGACGGCTATTTTTTAGCAGGTCGGGGGTTAACCGGCACCTTCATTGCGGGCTCGATGATCTTAACCAACCTGTCTGCAGAGCAGCTTATTGGGCTTAACGGCTCTGCGTTTGGGTACAATTTAAGTGCTATGGCATGGGAAGTTACCGCCGGTATTTCTACCATTATCATGGCGCTGATATTTTTGCCCCGCTATTTAGCGGGCGCCTTCTCCACCCTACCCGAATTTTTACGTGACCGTTTCGACGATAACGTAAGAAGAATGACCGTGGTGTTATTTATGGTGGGTTACACCTTAATTACTATTCCCTCAGTGCTCTATTCAGGCTCTATTGCCGTTCTTCGGTTGTTCGATGTGCCTGGGTTATTGAATTTAAGTTATGAAGCCAGCCTTATTGTCACCATTATTATGGTGGGCAGTATCGGTGCCTTGTACGCCATATTCGGCGGTTTAAAAGCAGTGGCAGTGTCAGATACCATTAACGGTGTGGGCCTTCTTATTGTTGGGTTATTGGTGCCTATTTTAGGCTTAATTGCATTGGGTGATGGTAGCTTCGCGGCCGGCCTAACCACTATTGCAACAACCGAAACTGAAAAGCTTAATGCCATAGGTGGGGCGGATGACCCCGTGCCCTTCGGGACTATTTTTACCGGTATGATATTGGCCAACCTGTTTTATTGGGGTACCAATCAATACGTGATTCAACGCACACTTGGTGCTAAGAACTTAATTGAAGGTCAAAAGGGCGTGTTGTTTTCGGGATACTTTAAAGTACTCGTGCCCTTTATGATGATGTTACCCGGGGTTATTGCGTATCACTTGTACCAAAATGAAAACCTGCAAACTATCGACTTGGCTTACCCCCACTTAGTGAAAGAAGTGCTACCACAATACTTGTCTGGTTTTTTCTTAGCCGTATTATTAGGGGCGGTTTTTAGCTCATTTAACTCACTATTAAATAGTGCGGCCACGCTGTTTTGTTTAGACGTATACAAACCCTTTAAGAAAGATAAGGTGAGTGATTCTCAGCTTATCCGTGTAGCCAAAATTACCAGTTTAGTTATTGCTGTGGTGTCTTTCATTACTGCGCCGCTGTTAATGCTGGCGCCAGAAGGGTTGTGGCAAATCATCCGTATCTTTACTGGTTTTTATAACATTCCCGTTATTACCATTGTACTAGTTGGTTTATTTACTAAAAATGTGCCTGCCCTTGCTGCCAAAGTCGCCATTATCTTCCACGTAATTGCCTACGCTTTATTGAAATTTGTGTGGCAAGTAGAGATTAACTTTATTCATATTTACGCTATTTTATTTGCTATCGAGCTAGGTATTATGTTGGCCATCGGTCACTTCTACCCTATGGCGAAGCCATGGCGCTTTGTACCTAAAGCAGAGGTGGATATGACACCGTGGCGCTACGCTATTCCTTGCGCAATTATACTGGTTGGCTTAATTGTTACTTTGTACCTGATGTTCTCACCAGTAGGTTTCGTGGGCGGTATTAGCAACGCCTTTATTCCCTCGTTGGTAGGGCTATGGAGCACCTGCTTTGTCGCCATCGGCATAAGCCTTAAGTGGTGGCGTGCCAGATACGAACTAGGGTTAAAACGCTTAGCACACCCATAATACAAACAGGCGGCCTTGGCCGCCTTTGTTATTTAAGATGAACATGTTCATGGTGATGCGGATGAACATGTAAATTGTCACTTTCATCCCGACAGGGCTCCCCAGGCAATTCAAATTCGATAGTGGTATGAGCCAAATTAAACGGCGCTAACCGATGTGACACCTCTTGCTTTAGAGACAGAAGTTTAGTGTTATCAATGCTGCAATTAATTACCACGTGCGCTGTTAGCACATGCTGTTCGCCATCAAGAGACCAAAAGTGAACATGATGTAGCTCTTCAACATGCTCAATGCTTAACAAGACATCAGAAATAGCCTGCTTCTGGGTATCATCAGGCGACCCTTGCAAAAACAATTTCATGGTTTGCACTACGTATCTCAGCACGTTGAATAAGATAAATAGGGTAAATAGAATAGATAGGATTGGGTCGAGAATAGGCCAATCTACAAAATGTAAAACGATAGCTACAATGAGTACTGCTACCCAGCCCATAGTGTCTTCAATAAGGTGCCAGTTGAGCACCTTTTCATTCATTGAATGGCCGCCACTTAACTTATAAGCCGCAAATCCGTTCACGCAAATGCCCATTATTGCCAAGCCCATCATGCCCTCTGTCATCGGCATTTCAGGGTTCGCCAACCGAGGAATAGCTTCTGATAAAACCCACGCTGAGCCTGCAACAAGAATGAGCCCGTTGATCATAGCGCCCAAGAGGCTCAATCGCTTAAAACCATATGAGTATTTGTCGGTAGCCGATTTATTACCCAATTTACTTAAGCACCATGCAAGGCCAATAGACAAGGTATCACCTAAATCGTGCACCGCATCGGCCATAATGGCAACACTGTTAGTTAACCACCCACCGATAAACTCTATGATGGTAAAGCAGAAGTTTAGCCAGAATGCCCAGCCTATACGGGTGCTATCAGTTTCTGCATGGCTATGTCCGTGAGCATGACCGTGAGAATGATGGTGCATTATTTGTTACTCCTTTAATAGCATGTCCACTGCATACTGAAATTATAAACCGCATCCTTGAAAACACGATACTTGTTAAAAAAACATGCAGTTTAAAGTCCGCTCAACAACACAATAATAAATTTCCGTCAGCATTCAAGTGCGTAATAAAATACTAAAAACGTCTCTCTACCCCACACAAATAAAATTTTTTTAAAAAATATTGAAAATTTTAAAATTTATGCTTGTATACAAAAGTACAACTTTAAAAAGTACCTTAAAAAAAACTTAAACATAATCAATACGTTGAACATCTGCTTTTTTTCATCTCGATAATAGTTATTAAATTCAATAAGTAAGCATGAGGTTTAACGCCTTTTAAAAGGGTAAAGACTGTGGTTATATATTTTCGCTGTCAATTGGGTTCGAATAATAACTTCAAAGCAACTCACTGATTTTAGAACAATTGTAATCTATTTCGTTAGACAGCCCCGACTAAAGGTATGAGAGGAAACAAAATGAAAAAAGAATAATGACAATAGCGCTACTTTCTACTATCTCTGCGTCAACACTTGCAGCAAGTGAAACATTTCAAGCGAATGTAGACGCGATGTCCGATGCCACTATTGCAGAGACTGCTACGCTTCACTTCGGTGCAATGCAACCGACGGTAGGCTCTGTGTGTACCATGAATGATGCGGGCTTAGTATCGGGCGATTGCGATGTTTCTAATGCTAACATTGCTATTGGTCTAATTACGGTATCAGGCTTAGCTTCGAATGTTCCTGTGAATGTAACAGTGACAGGTGCATCTGGCACCAATGTGACTTTTGAAGCGAACTACGACATCAATTCAGCTGTGGCAACACACGACAATATCGCAGACGGCACATTGACTGCGGTTACTACAGACGCATCAGGTACAGATCTTACTATCGATGTATATGGTGACATGACTGTGGACTCGGCGTTATCGCCAGGCGACTCTTATACAGCTAACTATATAGTTGACGTTACGTTCCAGTAATCGTTCGAGGCGAGCGAGCTGCGTTCGCCTATTCTTTTCTATACTCGAAATCAGAAGTAAATATGATACTGATACGGCTGTTAACACCCATTCGCCTTTCTATTTTTCTTGTTATCTCTGTTGCTCTATTTTTTTCCAGTGTGGCTAATGCAGATGTTTCGCTATCTAAATTTCGCATTTATTTTGATTCAAAATCTCGCTCAGACTCTATCCAAATACGTAACACAAGCTCAACGCCAATGTCTTACCAAGCAGAGTTATCTATTAATGCGATGACTGAGGAGGGATTAGTGTACGCGGTCACAGAAGACCCGCTTACAGCATCAACGTTTATTAGATATTCTCCAAAACGCGGCAATATTCTACCCGGAGAGCGTCAAGCGCTGCGCTTCGCGTTACGAAAGCCTGCTGGACTTGCTGATGGCGAGTACCGCGCTAATCTTCGCTTAGTAACAGAAATAGCGCCTGGTACAAACGGGAATGTAAACCTTGCCAGCAAACTTGCATACAATATTCCGATTATAGTGCGTCATGGACGCATTACCGCTGAAGCTTCAATGGTGAATCCTTCCACCATTATTTATAACGGGAAGCCACACGTACAAGTTTGGCTAAAACGTTCAGGCAATCGTTCGCTATTCGGGAACTTCATAATAGAGGATGCGAATGGGGAAGAGATCGGTGTACTGAATAACGTAGCAGTCTATCGCCCTCTTGAACGTCGAAAAGTACTGATTCCCTTGCAAAACGCCAAAAAAGGGCCCGTTGTTATTCGGTTTACTGAAATTGATAAATTTGGTGGCGATATAGCGCTATCTATTGAACACGTTATAAAATAGCAGCCTGCTAACGTGTCATGAGGATACTATCCTTCATATTCTTGTGTCTTACGGTGTTCGTCTCTTGGGCGGAACCCTGTCCTCCCATTTCTTCAACGGCTCGGGTGGCATTGGACGAAGACCAATTATTAATCAGTGTATTACGCCTTAACGGTCGTCCCCTATGGGATGGCTTTGACGTTTACCCTGTTGGTGAACGATACCTAGTTCCCGCATCTCTGTTCGCTGACGCGCTTTCCCTAGACTGGGAAATATCAATGACTCAAGGAATTATACAATCTCAAGGTAATGACGATTTCTGCAGCTTCAACTATGCATTCAATCAAGCCTTGCCTACTCTTAGTAATACGCCGCCTGATACGTTTCTTTGGGCAGCCGATGATTTTGATATCTATATCGATACACGCATGATTGCGGCTTTATTGCAGATTGAACAAACGTTTAATTATACGTTGCTTCAGCTCAACCTCACTGGCCGTCTTCCCCTAAATTCATCTTCAAACGTAAGCGCTGATAATCCGCAGCTACACTTTAAGCCTAGCGTAGTGCCTGTAAGTAAAGTGGTTGAAGATCAATATCAGTTCTTCACTTCGCCACTGGTTACCTACCGCCTATCAAAACAAGATAGTGCGACCAGCGATAATCGTTTTTCAGCCAATATAAACGCAGGGTTCGATTTCTTATATCATTCAGCAAACCTACGTGTGAGCAGAGTTGATGACACCAGTGTCCATTACCTGCGATTTGGCAAAACCTTAAACGAAAACTACCAAGGTTCTGATAACGCCTTAGACAACTTTGCCTATGAGTTTGGCGATATACAGCTGCAAAGAGATGAACTGGTTACACGCTCTGGACAGTCACTCGGCTTGATTGTACATAATGGGGATACACGGCAGCGGCGCAGTTTTTCAAGCACTAGTATTGAAGAGTTCGTATTACCCGGCTGGCGGATACAACTTTTCAGAAATGGACAATTTATCGATGAGCAATTCAGTAACGAGGAGAATAAGGTACTTTTCGAAGATATAGAAACCTTCTATGGCGCAAACTTATTCGAGTTGAAGCTATATGGGCCTGAAGGTCAGCAAGAGGTTCGAACTAAAACCGTCAATGTGGGTAATAACCAGCTAAGGCAGGGAAAATTCGATTTTTTATTTGGGCTTACCGACAATCAATTTCGCTTACTGGATGGTCAAGTATCTACCACAGGAATAGGAAAAGCCACTGTCGCCCGGCTCGGCTATGGCCTCACGGATAGCGCAACATTATCTGCTAGCGTTCAACGTCTTTGGCTGGAAGATGAAATTGCCTCGTATGTCACAGCCGGTATCAATACCCAACTTTTCGGCTCGGCACTCAAATTTGAGGTGTCAGATAAGGATACGGGTGGTTATGGTATGTTTTTAGGTTGGAACGGCAGGTTCAGCAATAACCTCAACTTGAACTTTTCTACCCGTTACTTTAACAATTTTTATAGCGATGCATACTCACAAGGCGAGGATATTAAGCACATTTCCTCGTTACGTTTGAACGGTAAAACTGAGTGGTTTGGGCGCTTTGGTTGGAACGCCAGTATGACCCACCGAGCCTATGAATTCGATGAACCCCAAAGTGCTTTTAACGTGAATTTAAATGACAACTTTCTGGGGGGGACTTTTGCTTCAGGGGTCAGCGTCTCTAACAATAGTAGCGATGCGGTCACTGGCCGATTGTATTACGCCAAAGACGTTAATGGATGGAACCTTTCTAGTGCTTGGAACTTTATTCCTTCAGATCGCTTTTCAACCGACAATTTCTATGTGTCGATGCGGTGGCCACAATCGCTCACCCAACATCGAGAAACTCGCATACGTTATAGAAGAGATACTGACAATGTCTTGGAAATTAGACACCAACACAACTGGCGCTTTGAGTCGTTAAATATTGGGTTGGCAGCCAGCGTAATGGAGGGCGGAGATTGGTCAGTAAACCTTTCCTTAACCGGCAATACGAATGTTAACCCGTATACGCAAAGTTTGAATTTTGAACGCTCAGCGGGGGCCACCGCTGGACGCATAGATGCATTTGCCTACCTAGACGATAATAGAAATTTACGTAAAGACCCTAACGAAATGCCTATAGAAGGCGTTACGTTTACGGGAAGCTCACTATGGCGTGATAAAAGTACCGATGCAAATGGAATGGTTAGGCTCAATACTGGGGCCAGAGTACAAAACCTCACCTTAAAACCAGATTCGCTTCCTGACCCATATATGTTGCCAGCCTCTGGCAAAGTACAAATACTGACCCACGCCGGCGGGGTTAATAAAACTCAATTCCCAGTACATACCTTTAATGATGTTGAGGGCACTATTTACGTAATCGGTGATTCGTCTAGCCGTGGAGCGGGTTATGTTGACATAGCACTTATCGATAATACTGAACAAATCGTCGTTAAAACGCGAACAGAGAGCGATGGCTATTTCTATGTTAACGCTATTCCCCCTGGTGAGTATCGCATTGAAATAGATAAGGATTACCTCATTCAGAAAGGCTTAACGATTCAAACCAGTACGCTTTCATTTACCGCCCTAGCACAAGGCGATTCTGTTTTTATAGATGATATTTTGCTTGCGCGAGAAGCATCTTCATCTAGCGAAAACCTTGCATACCATTCTGCAACCGTTGAGCCTGTTTCAAACCCAGATACCCTCCACAAATATGAAATTCAAATTGGTATATTCAGGCATTCTCGCTCTATTTTTGAAGTGATGAAGCATTTACCCATAGCACCTGAGTCTATTCAATTTCATCGCAATCATAGTGCAGCATTAACCTATGTAACGGTAGGCAGGTTTGACCTATTTAGCGAAGCCAAAATGATATTACAAAAACTCAATCAACACCCAGCCTTTAGTCACGCATTCATAAGCCCATCAGCGCGATATACCGGTGAGCATTGGCGATTAGAGTCTGTATTAGAGGATATACAAGAACTTATTCAGAGCTCACTTCGTCAAATAGAATCCAGTTCCGCCGAACGCCTATGTCAGCTTGCCGCCTATCAAGCCCTTAGCTCAATTAATCCCATGATTTTTATCGAGCACCCTGAACTGATGCTATTGCCTAATAACCATGCGTCTCCTTCGTTTTACCGCCTTGTCGCTCCCGCGGGCGCGACATCAGTTTGTGATGATGATTATTACGATGCAAAATACCGTAGCGGCCCGCTTTCCGTCACTCGTGAAAGCTTACTAACAAAACAATAGAGGCTTTAATCGAAGCAGCTAACCTACACGTTTTCTGATGCAATATTTCTAAGCAGTTTTTGCCAAAAACCTTTCGACTAAACAATTAACATTTTATTTTTATTCGCCTGAATACAAGGTTAATTTTTTGTACTAATTGCTGTGATTTTGCTTCACACCAAATAAAACTCATATATAACATAAAGTTAAAATCACTCCTCACGTAAACACACCCACATCAAGTAAACCAAATGTTAAAAATATCAAAGAGTGTTGTTGATCTTTCAATTAACGTGCATTAATCTTATGTAAGCGCTTTCAAACAGAAAAATAACAACTTTAAATGGAAGCGCTTACAAAGCATAACTCGACGTGGTCAACGCGGCGTTTTAGATAACCATTTACTTAGCATTAGGGCTGAAGATAATGACTAAAAATGTAACTCAACTTTCTCGGATTGCTGCCGCGTTAACGGTCACAACTTTGATTGGCTGTGGTGGTGGAGCAACCACTTCTACGGATATAGACGCCGTTGACACTAGCGCCCCTGCAACAGGCTGGGAACTAGTGTGGAGCGACGAATTCGAAAATGCGACCATTGACGATAACAACTGGACACGTGAAGTTAACTGCGATGGTGGTGGCAATAATGAAGCTCAGTGCTATACCGACAGCGAGGAAAACGCATTCGTTAGTGATGGTGCATTGAGCATTGTTGCATTACCCGCTGAAGAGGGTGCACAAAAGCCTTATACATCAGCCCGTTTAATTACTCGTTACAAAGCAGATTTTAAATACGGCCGCATTGAAATGCGCGCCAAAATGCCATCGGGTCAAGGCAGTTGGCCAGCTTTTTGGATGATGCCTACTGACGAAGTGTATGGTGGCTGGCCGCGTTCGGGTGAAATCGATATTTTTGAAGCGGTTAACCTTAAAGCAGCAGATGCAGATGGCAACCCTGAAGCGCATATCTACGGCACATTACATTATGGTCAAGAATGGCCAAACAACGACAGTTCAGGCCAAGCTTATTCATTGCCTGATGGCGCTAACCCAGCAGATGACTTTCATACCTACGCGATAGAGTGGCAAGAAGGTGAAATTCGTTGGTATATGGACGACTACTTGTATGCCACCCAGCGTCGTTCTGAAGTACGTTACAACAGTAATGGCGAAGCCACTGGCTTGTCACATCGTGGTTGGTACACCGAATACTTCGAACAAGGTACGGGTGAGCTAGTTACCCATTGGGATAACGCACCATATGACCAAGAGTTTTACTTAATTCTAAACTTAGCGGTAGGTGGAGAGTGGCCTGAAGCGGTCAACGAAACGGGCATTGATGCAGAAGCATTTGAAAATGGCCAGCGCTTTGATATCGACTATGTTCGGGTTTATGAATGTGCCTCAAACCCAGATACCGGTGCTGGCTGTGAAACGGTTCGTCCAGGCTACGACTCACTTGACGATGCGCTTGTAGAAGGTGCCGCTCCAATTCCATCACCACCTTCAACAGGTATTGCAGAAAACCTGACTATTTTTGACGGTACCACCAACCCTAATTGGCCAGTATGGGATTGCTGCGGTGGTTCAACACCTGCGTTAGTAGAAGATAGCGCTGAAGGTCAGGTATATGAATTCAGCATTGGTGCAGAACCTACTGTCATGGGCTTTATTAGTCGCGAGTTATTTATTACCGAGCCAGCAGGTCAAGCATCACCCTTCGATGCCTCGCCTATGGAAGAAAACGGTAGCGTAAAATTCGACCTGAAGATGATGTCAGCCCCTAACGACACCACTGCTACTTGGTTGTTTAAGATTGAAAGTAGTGAAGGCTCTACCGCCGTCGAGCTACCTTTAATGACTGGCTATGTCGGTCCTGCTGATACCGCTGGCGATACACCTGAGCAAGGCGTATGGGAGTCATATGAGTTTCCATTAAGTGCTTTAGCTGATGCCGGTTTAGACACCAGCGCTATTGATGTCATCATGATATTCCCAGCATGGGGTGCCGGTGAAGGTGCGGTATACCGTGTAAACAATGTTGAAATTTCGCAAGAGTCTGCGTACCCAGAGTTGGTGATATTCGAAGATGAAATGAATCCAGACTGGCCGATGTGGGATTGCTGTGGCGGTTCAACTCCTACAGAAGAAATCGATAATGAAGAACATGGTTTAACAGCCGAGTTTCGTATTGGCGCAGAACCTACTGTTATGGGCTTTATCACCCGTTCAGCGTCAGGCGGTGGCGACACGCCATTTGATGCTTCTGCCTTAGCAGATGGCGGTTTACTGCAATTCGATATGCGCGTTGTTAGCATGCCAAACGACGCAAGTGCCAGCTGGTTATTTAAAGTTGAGTCTAGCGACGGTGCCACTGCGGTTGAGTTACCTATCTCTGACAGCGTTGAAGGACAAGCGCCAACTGCTGGTGAATGGCAAACCTATACCTTTCCTATTGCTGACCTACAAGCTGCTGGCCTAGACCTAAGTGCCATTGATGTGATTATGGTATTTCCAACTTGGGCAGCAGGTGAAGGCGCGGTATATCGCTTAGATAATGTTAAGTTTTACCACCCAGATGGCGACACCCCTGCTGCAACCGAATTAACTATATTCGCTGATACAGCGGCTGACCAATGGTCAATTTGGGATTGCTGCGGCGGCTCTACACCCACAGAAGAAGTGGATGATGCCGACCACGGCACAGTGGCAGAATTCCGTATTGGTGCGACACCTACCGTAATGGGCTTTCTTGCCGACGACGATGTTTATTTTGATGCCTCTTCATTGCTTTCAACAGGCGTAGTGCGCTTCGAAATGAAAGTAAGCTCGGCGCCTAACGATGCATCAGCACCTTGGCTCTTTAAGATTGAATCAGGCGATACCTCAACCGCCGTTGAGCTTGCTATTTCAGAGAGCCTTGAAGGCGCAGATCCAATTACTGGCGAATGGCAGACCTACACCTTTCCACTTCAAACCTTGTATGACGCTGGGCTAGACATCAGCGCTATCGATGTTGTGATGGTGTTCCCAGCGTGGGGCGCCGGTGAAGGTGCGGTATACCGTATAGATAATGCTGAAATTGCAGCGCAATAACAAAGCTTCTGCCGCTTGCACACTCAAGCGGCAGCAATAAATTGATAAAGATTTAGTAGGTCAATTATGAAAAATACAACATTTAAAAAGACCCAGCTCGCCACATCAATGGCTTTGTTGTTGGGTTCAACTTTGGCATTTTCTACTTCTGCGCAAGAAGTAGAAAGACCAGAAACGCAAACGTCAGAAGCTGCGGCCTCTGACAATAGCGTACCAAGTGAAGTTGAAGTTATTCAGGTTAGCGGTATTCGCGGCAGTATGATTCGTTCAATGGACGTAAAACGCAGCTCAAGCGGCGTTGTAGATGCCATCTCGGCAGAAGAATTAGGTAAGTTTCCAGATACTAACCTTGCGGAATCGTTACAGCGCATTACCGGTGTGACTATCAGCCGTTCTAACGGTGAAGGTAGCCAAATTACCGTTCGTGGTTTTGGCCCAGAATTTAACTTGGTGACACTTAACGGTCGTCAAATGCCAGGTACCGGCTTCACCCGTTCATTTAACTTAGAGAACTTGTCATCTGAAGGGGTGAGTACTCTTGAGCTACACAAGACAGCCCGTGCTGAAAACCCAAGTGGTGGGTTAGGTGCTACGGTAAATATCATTACCATGAAGCCTCTTTCTCGCCCTGGTCAACAAGCCTCGTTTTCGGCGAAGGGCATTTACGACACCTCTAATGTTGAAGGCGATGATGTAACACCAGAAATTGCTGGGGTCTACAGCAACACCTTCGCTGACGATATGTTTGGTTTTGGGGTGTCTTTTTCTCATCAAGAACGTGATTTCCAACAACAGGCTGCCAGTGTTCAAGGTTGGGTGTTGCAAGAAAACGCAGATTTACCAGATTTAGATGCTGCTAACGTTATCGATAATCGTACCAATATCACTGATGCTGCCTTCTTTCCAAAAGATATGAACTACAGCATTAATGATATACAGCGCGAACGCTCAAATGGTCAAGTTACCTTTCAATTCCGCCCTGTAGATAATTTCACTGCTACTGTTGATTACACCGCTACTCGCGCCACAACTGGCACAAATACGGTTGGCTGGGGTATATGGAATAACTTTGGCTCTAACATCAATGCTTACGAGTTAGATGCCAATGGAACCGCCGTTTATGCTGATATTAGCGGCGACGATGCTTCATTTACTGCAAGCAGAAATACAACACGGGTTGATGCACGCTCTTTAGGTGTAAATTTAGATTGGGAATTGAATGACGACTGGTTTTTCACTCTTGATTACCATGATTCGTACAATGAAACCGACAATGGCTACGATGAAGGGTTAGGTAGTGCAGGCCAAGTTATTTTGGGTTCTGATCAACTTATCTCTAAGGTATATGACTACCGTGAAGGTGAAATTCCACAAGTTTTTGTTAACTGGAATAACGGCACGAACGAAATTAACCCAGGTGAAATTGATTCTAACTTCAGCCAGTTCATCTATTCTCCAGGCCGCTCTGACATCGAGCAGCTTCAGTTAGACGGAACCTGGTTCAACTCAGCCTTTGATATTCCATTGGTAAAAATTGATTTTGGTTATGCACGAACTGAGCAAACCTTAACAGGATTTACCGCATGGAGTGGCTTGCGTGGCGGGCCGGGCTTCAGCCCTTCTTACACTGAAATATTCCCAGACGATATGTTCGTCAGAAACGACACCAGCGGCTTCCTAGACGCATTCTCTGGTGGCGGCGCTAGCATGAATCCTGGGTACTATTACACGTTTGACTTTGATGAAGCCGTTGCTCGTCAGCTAGCTTACCTTACCGCTGACGTGGTAGGTGAAAGTAACGCTTACTCGATTGACCCTTATTTCAGTGGCGATCCGTCAGTGAGTAATGTTGAAGAGACCACCGACTCTATTTATGTACAATCAGAGTGGGAATTCGAAGTTAGCGATTACTATGTTCAAGTAAACGCTGGCCTGCGCTATGAAGAAACGGAAGTACCTAGTGCCGCAGAAGTTCGCGTGCCAACTCAAGTTAACTGGGTAGCAGCGTCAGAATGGATAACCCAATTTGAGGCTGACTTACAGCTTCAAGACTTTACGGGTGAGTACGATGTATTGCTACCGATGTTGGATATTAAAGTAGACGTCACCGACGACGTAGTAGCCCGTTTCTCATGGGGTAAATCGATTACTCGTGCGCCTATCGGTCTACTACAAGGTGGCCGTTCATTCAGCGGAAGCCCTAAAATTGGTTCTCGTACGGCAACAGAAGGCAATACAAGCTTGTTACCTTACGAATCAACTAACTTAGACCTTTCTTTTGAATGGTACTACGACGAAGCCAGTTACGCGTCTGTCGGTTTATTTAGAAAGTCAGTTAAAAACTATATTTCGTATTCAGCATCTGAAGAAACCTTCGAAGGCTTGAACGATATTTATCAAGGTCCTCGTTGGAACGAAGCAGTATCAGCGTTAGAAGCAGCAGGCGTGCAAGCAACTGACAGTGCTATCTATGGATACTTTGTAGATAACGGCTATGCAGATGCCGATGGCGTAGTAACTCCTAACGCAGATGACCCCTTAATTACATGGCGTGTAACCAAACCTCGTAACCTAAGCGATACACGAACGGTAGAGGGTATTGAACTCGCGGTTCAACATACATTTGGTGATACTGGCTTTGGTGTAGGTGCAAACGCAACCTTAGTAGATGGCGATGTGAAGTATGACCCTTACGACTTAAGCTCTGAGCAAAATCCGCTTGTGGGTATTAGTGATTCAGCTAACTTCCAAGTGTTTTATGAAAAAGAAGGCTTATCTGTGAAGGTGACGTATGCATGGCGTTCTGACTACATAGTTGGTATTGGTCAAGACCAAGGCTCTGCAGATAACCCAGCAACCCAGTTCGATACTTATGGACAGGTTGATGCCAGCGTAAACTACGATGTGAACGAAAACCTAACCGTGTTCCTTGAAGGCGTAAACATTAACGATGAAACTGAACAAGGTTACGGACGTTTTGAAGAGCAGTTCTTATTTGCTCGTCAATATGGTCCTCGCTACACTTTCGGTGCGCGCTACACCTTCTAATCCTTTACGCCTGAAGGCCGTATTTAGAGGTAATAGGTTAGAAGTTATAGTTTAGAAGTCATAGTTAAAAGCACTAACTAAAAAAATAAAAGCGGCGTAGAAATAAACCTCTACGCCGCTTTTTTTATTGTTAATTTTTCACGTGGCTACGCAAGAGCCGCCGTATAAACTTCGAGGGTACTATTGCCCCGCTGGCAGTTGCTCTAATCTCAAGCCTTTTGCAGTGCGATGAGGGAAGCCTTCCCAATAAGTATGTTCTGCCTTCGGTTTTCCATCTTCATCCATGGCCCACACGCCGTCATTTGATACTGGTACTAGGTCTAAATAAGCTTGCATTCCACTATCGTTTTTAAGGTATTTACCTAACCATGCGGTAACAAAGTGCTGTGCAATATTGTTCATGCGTGCGTTATTCCATACCGCGTCGATATAGTGTGAACTCACATCAAAACCTAGTGCTTCATCAAATACAAAAGACTCTTCAGGCGCTGGCATAACTGCACCTGCATTGTGGTTTGCGTTGTCGTAGGTTAGCAAGGTGCGATCTACGTTTTTTGCACCTTCCCAAATGGCTCGCACGCCTTTTTTATACCCTGACACATCATCTTGTGAACCTGCCACCAGCATCATAGGAATAGCCACACTGTCTAAATTAAACATACGGTAATTCATACCCCAAGGCGCAAAACCAATAATCGTTTTGACACGAGAGTCGACCTTGTCTCTAATACCAGTTTGATGGCGAGCCAAGGTACCAAAGGGCGCACTCAGCTTGCTATTTACCGCTTGTTCGGTAATGCCAGCACCCGCGTTAATTACCGCACCATATCCCCCCATAGAATAGCCAATAATACCTGTGTTACTGGCATCGGCTAATTGGTATAAGAATGAACCTTCCTCTTTTGCCATGGTTTCAATTTGCGATAGCACGAATAACTGATCGACAGAGCGATTCACTAACGTAGATGCAAAGGCCGCTTGTGTACGATAGGTAGAGTCGGTGTGGTCAATCGATACCACTACATAGCCTTTAGAAGCGATATTTTCCGCTAAATGCGCTAATAAAAAACGGTTACCGGGATATCCATGAGATACCAATACTAATGGAAAGGCTTTTTTCGTTTCTAAAGGCGCAGCATCTCTTACCGCTTTACCATGCAATTCAACCTGCTGTTTGCCATCGCGAATAAATGCGTTTAACACTGTATTGCCAGTACTACCCTGCTCTGCCGGATACCAAACCTCTAGGGTTAGTGGGCGGTCATAAGTAGGAAGTGGGTTTGGCTTAGCCTTAGTAGCATCAAGAGCAAGAATATCAATCTGCTTAGGGTTGACCACCTCAAGCTTGCGAACCCCAATAGCATACTCGCCATAGGCTGAAAGTGCTGGTGCATCAGAGCGTTGAGTATCAATTCTATTCTCTGCATAACTGCCTGTCGCACTACCTATGCATAACACAATACATAGGCCTTTAAACAAAATACTTTTACTAACACCCATACCTAACTTCCTTCCATACATTTTGATATTCCTAGTTAAATCAATAATTATGCTCACATAACTGTGACACTTTAGGGATAGCATTAAAAGCACATTAACCAAATTACGTATTAAATTTGGCCCACCCTACTTTTATGCCTCTACACCCCCTAAATTTACCGGTCTAATGCAAGACAAACCAGCAGCCTTATTGTTATAAACTTGTATAAATAAAACATATAACGACTATTTACGAACTAACAAAATCCACCACTAACAAACTTAACCCCATAAATAACATACACTTAACCAAAACAAATCAAATTCAAACTGACTTTGCATCCACCAAACACTTAATTAACAAAAAGATTCCAATTGATTTACTTTTTGGTTAAATTTTGACTATCTTCTGTCTTATATAAGACAAATGAGCAAGACAAAAAGATAAACAGGCATTACGCGTTAACTACAACGTAAGCGAAATTGAAGAGAAGACCGTCGGACACACGGCAAATATAACTGGACTAAACCCATAAAAAAGAATTCGTGGAGAACACCATGTTACTAAGACCTAGCACACTACATTCAAGTATTACTCGGGCATTAGCCATTGGTACTTGTATGACCATTGGCTTTGCTGCCAGCGCACAAGAAGCAGAACCTGCTGAGCCTAAAGGGCTCGAAAAAATAACCGTTACCTCACAAAAGCGTGTAGAAAGCTTAAATGAAGTGCCGGTTGCGGTTTCTGTTTTACGCGAAGACCAAATTAACGCTGCATTTTCTAACAACATTGAAGGTCTACAAGCATTAGTACCCCCCTGTGTCAGGATAGTTGTCGCCTCAGTTTTTCATAGTATTAGACAGGGTGCGGAAGTTAGGCATGAGTGAGAC